>JANWXL010000023.1 GCA_025055265.1 Roseiflexus sp. | reverse complement strand
GGATGCCATTGGCATTCAGAACGTGCCGGTCGACGAGAAGGAAGGGTGCCGGACGTGTACGTGGCGCTACTGGTGTGCGGGGGGATGCCCGGCGCTGACATACCGCGTCACCGGACGATACGATGTGAAATCGCCGAACTGCCGCATCTACCAGGCGCTCTTCCCTGAAGCGCTACGCCTTGAAGGGATGCGGGTGCTGCGCTATGGCTACATAAGCTCCTCAAGCAACAGGGTACGACGTTCGAGGAGTTCTCGCATTGCTGATTTGCGGATTGAATAATCCTTTTCAATCCTGTTAATTGCATCCGCAATGATCTTTAGCTCCTCTGCGCTCAAGTCCTTTATCCGGGAGTAGACCCTGTTCTGCGCCCAGACGCCACGCGGATCGTTCGGCGTGTACAACCGGTCATACTCGAATGCCAGCGCGTAGTGATAGACCGCGCGATCCAAAGCATCGGCAGCCCTTTTCAGAGGAACAGGGGGCTTATCAATAAAAAGCGCGGCGAGGTCGGCGTATTCCTGAGACGCTGCATTTAGATGTTTAGCGGACGCTGACTGTGCCAACCGCTGGAAATGCTCAAACATGCGGTTGCCGATCAGCATGTGAATTCGCGCGATTTGTGTGAAAAGCTGGCGATTGCGAATATTCGGGTTCGTCTGCGGATCTGGCAAATGGGAGCGTTTGATGAGATAATCATCGGAAATGGCGTTGCGTGCTGCGGTCAGACCGTTTTGAATAAGATCCGCGCGCTTTACATTGACGCCAACCGACGCAATGTTCACGTATGCATCCACCAGGCGGTAGGTATTACCGGTTTCCTGCGCCATCGAAGCAGCCTGCTCCTGCTTCTGAACACTCTCCTCAACCAGTTGCTCAAGGTCGTCTTCCGATGAAGGATGATCGTAGCGTAAGCCGCTGAGATCGCGCAGGGCGCATCCTTCTTCGATCAATGCCTCGATCTGACGAGGCCGATCGCCTATCTCCTTGAAAAGGAGATAGGCGCTGTTTGCCCATTCACGCGCTTCGTGCAACACTCTGGCTTGTTTTTCGGGATCATCATCGCGTCTCACTGAGCGGCGCAGCGCTTCGGCGAGGTTGCGCATCGCCAGTCCCATGCCCAGGCGGTACTCGACCGCCTGAAACAAACGCAACGCGCGCCCGGCGTTCTCAACCGCCGATTGATACTCTCCAGAGAGGATCAGCACACGGGAAAGGGTTGAGAAACTCAGTCCGATTAGTGCCCGCTCCCCCAATTCTTTACGGATCGCCAGACTTTCTTCCACTAACACTTTGCCGTCCTGAAAGTTTCCCTCCTCACTTTCGGAGAAACCGAGATTGTTCAGCGTCCATGCCAGGCAGATCGGGATATTGACCTCTCGCCAGAGTCTGGCGGCGCGGCGGTATGACTCAATTGCCGGTCGGGTCTGACCACGGGCGCGCAGGCTAAACCCGCGCGCGTGGTACATCAGCGCCAGCAGGCTTTGGGCGCGCCACCGGCGCGCCTCGGAGACGTCGGGCGCCGCAGAGCGAGCGACGGGGGTCAGGATGTCTCTGGCGGCGTCGAGCAACCGGTCGGTTGCGGCGCTATCCTGGAATTCTTCCTTCGCTCTGCCGGTCCGCGCGAGCGCCTCCCAGACATCGAGCGCCGCTTCGGTCGTGTGCCCTGCCGTTGCCAGGATATCGGGACGTTCCTGGCGCAACCGTTGCGCTTCCTGCACGACGCCGTCGTAGTCGTTTTCAGTATAGAGGCGAATAATCGGGCGAAGAGCGGTGACACCCAGCACCACCTCGCGCTCCAAACTGTCAATGTACGTCTGTTCTCCCAGAGGATCGCGTTCGTCGAGAAACGCCAGAATTTCCGCCTGCAACTGAATGTCGAGCATGGTATTGCCGGTGAACACGGCATAGAAGGTATCGCGGAAGTACTCACGGAATCCTTCGAGCGGATTAAGGCGCAGATGATAGGAAAGCTGGTCGATCAGCAATTGCTGGATCTCCTGCTGAATGGTTGCGATACGATCATAATCAATGTGTGGCGCAACACCGACAGCGCGACGAGGTTGTTCAATTGGCGCGTACAGGTCATCGAGGGATGTGTGGCGCCTGTTGATCTGCCGGGCATACCATTGAATAATGCCATTGTTGACGCGCTCCGCTTCGGGGGCGTCGTCTGGCGCGCTGTAGATCTGCCGCTGCAGGATGGCGTACATTTCGTCGTGGAGGAAGAAACGTTCGCCGCGCACCTTGACGAACGACAGCCGTTGGATCGTGTCGAGGCGGTTGTGCGCTTCATCGAGAGAGATGCCGAGGAGATGCGCCAGCAATCCGGCATCCACGCCTTTCGGCGCGCGCCCCAGGATCTGGAGGGTGTCCTTGATCGGTCCCGCCTCCATCATGCGCGCAATCAGTTGCTCTTCAAGCACTGCGCGCGCGTGCGCCAGATCGGCGCCGGTCTCGAAAATCTTAGGCAACCTGCCAAACCCGGCGATGCTGATGTAATCCGCCAACAGCGCCAGCAGAATCGGCAACCCGCCCGAATACTCATGCACCTGATGCCTGCGTTGCGGCGTCAGACTGCGCAATGTGTCGGCGACCGCTTGCTCGTTGGCGACTTCGGCTGCCTTCGCCACCGCCTCGAGATAGGCGTTCGTTTCATCCTCGGTGAATGGCGTGATTTCAACAGGCGTCAGATGAATCGCAGGCTGACTCTGAAGCGCTGGAAAGAGATGTTTGATCTGATTACGACCGGCGATGATCAGCGTGACATTGTTCCAGTCGGGCAGCGATTCGACCAGCCACTCCCACGCTGGCGCCACCTGGAAGGGTGGACGCTGTTCGCTGGCGCCGTAGGCGACGCGTTCGAGCGTATCGAGTGCGATTACAATGCGATGATTCTGCGAGAAGCGTTTGAGATCGGCGACGAAAGCCTGCAATGCCTCCCTGGTGAGCGCCGCAATCTGCCTGACATCGCCGGAAGCCTGCGCTTTGCGCTGCTGATCACGCGCCTTCTCGAAGGTGCGAAAATCCCCGCCTTTTGTGACATCGAGCGATTCGTAGATCGCAGCGGCAAGATCAAGACTGCTGTGGTAGCGAATGTCGTACAGGTCGATCAGTCGTTTTGCAGGATAGATAGCGCCAGTATGCTGCCGGGTTAGCGCATCGCTCAGAATGCGCGTCTTGCCAATGCCGCCGGGTCCGTGCAGCGCCACAACCGATGGACCGGGAGCGTCGCGGATTGCTGCATCGATCTGTTGGAGGATTGCCTCGCGCCCGATCAGGTCGGGCGTGGCCCACGCGCCGGTGTAGCGTTCAACCGCAGGCATGGGAACCTCCTTTTCATTCCTTCACGTCAACGGTTTGACCGGTTTCTTTCTGCAACATTGCAAAATGAAACGCAGCCCGATCGCGGTAATACGCGATGCTGTACTTATTTCCCCACTCCTGATATAGTCGTGCTGCGCTTTGATGGAGACGTTTCCACACATCGGGGTGGGCGAGTTTCAGATACGCTTCGAGCACCGCGCGCACCGCTTCGTCCAGTGCGTAGCGTTTGTCCTGCCAGCGTACCAGGTTGGTTTCGAGCAAACGATCCCGCAGTTTGCGCATCTCGGGCAAGGCGTATTCCGGTTCTTCAGGCTTCCCGTTGCGACGCGCCGCCAGGAGATAGGGCATTTCATTCTCGCGGAATCCGTCTTTAAGCACGCACAGCGCCTCGAATGCCTCGCGCAGGGTGTGGCGATCGTCCGCCGGAACGACTTCGAGCAGGCGGTCAGCAACCTGTTCAAGAATCTCAACATTGATCGGCGTCTGGTCGAGGACCTCCGCCAGGCGTTCTGCATTGTTACGCTGGTCGTCCGGCAGCATATCGAATGCCCGGCGCACGAGCGCCATCGCGAGCAGATGATTGGTCAGCGGATATCCGCCGCCCGTCTCGATCACCCGCTGCGCTAACCGTGTGAATGCGGCGTCAGAGAGCTGATTGACCGCCTCTGGAAGATCGGATGTTTCTCGAAACGTGCGGCGGATCTGATCTATGACGTGATCGTCCTTAAAAGGGGAAAGTGGTTGTTCGTCTCGTTCAGCGCGCAGGTAGGGCGACTTCCAGAGATACGGTCGTCCACGCCCGGTCATAACAATCAGCACGCGCGGCAGCGCCGCCAGCGCCGCCAGGACATACCGTTCCAGAACATCGAGAAACGCATGGTTCGTTTCAAAGACCGAGTCGAGAATCAGACAGATCACGAGGTTTGGTTCTTTGTCCAGTTTTTGCCTGACATCCATCGCCAGCCAGGCGGAGAGATCGCGCACAGGGGCAAATGGGGCGCGGACAACCTCCAGTTGTTCCGCCAGCCAGTTCAGCAGGCGCCGGAGAACCGGCTCGAACGATTGCTCGTCTTTGCTGGCGATAAGCAAGGCTTCTTCGCTGGTGATATGCCACTCTCCTGCCAGCGCGGTTTCTCCAGTACCACGATTTACAGGCGGGGTCAGATTGATCAGAAACGAAACAATGCGGCGCTGCGGCAACAGGCGCGGCGCTTCCTCTCGCAACACATGCCGGTGCAGGTGAAGCACCAGCCAGCTTTTGCCCAGACCGCGTTCGCCACGAAACACGATTGTTCTCGCCTGTTCGGTTTTGCCATTTGCAATTCCCTGGAGGGCATCCATCACCAGTTCAATCTCGGTTTCACGATTGACAAACAGCCCCGAGCGGTATGCCAGGGGTTCAGGCAGAGTCATAAGATCCTCCCTTCTCTGAGTCGGAATCAGCGTCTGCCATAAAGTGCGGCAGACGCTTCCTTCCTGGCGGGATCGACCGCAACGACCCTTAAGCACGCGGCGCCGACCCTTGCAGGCGCGCTGCATGGAGTTGATACCAGGCGATTGCCTGGCGTATATCGTCTTCATCAAGCTGTCCCTCGTTGGTGCGCGCTGCGTAGTTCAGAAGCGCCCGCCGCGTTACCTGAAGCGCGACGCGCGGCAGTGGAGTGATCTCGTCGACAATCTGCCATTCTACATCGGCAAGCGCCGGCGTGCTGATTGCATCGAGCGACTCGAACCGCCCATCGGAGGCGGCAAATATGCGCTTGCGCAATAGTTCAACCAGAAGATCGGCATTCCAGACGATACGGGCAATAAAGTCAGTAGTTATGTGGGTAGAAAGATAATCAGTAATATGCGGTTCTATCATATCAGGAGCAAACAATTTAATAAAAACTTTCCACCCCGACCACGTTTTTGAATAATCAAAAAGATCGTCGACCCATTGCAGCGCCAGTCGGTTTTCCGCCTGATTTTCATAGATAGCGTCAATACCATCAATGAGAATAAGGATATGGCTGAACCCAAGCGCACCGGTTACCAGATCGACGAATAGTCTGAACAGTTCTTCCGGTTGCCCGCGCGCGGCATCGGCGTTGGTCGTTTCTAGAACACCACAGAAATGGTGGAGTGCATCCTGCGGTGGCGGTGCGATGAGCGCATATGTTCGCTCCAGGATCGGGGTCAACCCGGCAGGCGTGCCGGTTTCGCGCAGCACGTCCAGGTAATAGTTGAGCGGACCGGGCAACCCGGCGCGCAACATGCCGACGATAGCGCGAATCTCGGCGGAAGACGCCCGCAACAACCGCTCAGGTCGAAACGCCAGACCAGTCAGGAGCGCACAGGTTCCGGCTTCGAGCAGCAGGTGCAGATGCTGATCTGCGGTCGGCGGTTTGCCCGTTAACGGCGCCGCGCCCAGGTTATACGGCAGCGGAAAGGGATACGTGCCGCCGATGTCGTACCAGCACGTGCGGGTGACGGCGACGCGTGTCGCTGTTTTGCCGCCTCCCGGCGGCGCAAAAATGATTGCTGGCGCGGCGTCCCAGGCGGTGCGGAAGATGTCGAGATTGACTGTATACTCAGAGAGGTGCGGATCGCTTGAGGCTTCCAGATGAACGTAGGGATCGAACCGTAGACCGAGGCGCTGAAACCAGTCGGTGCGCAGGGTTTGTTCTTCGAGAAGATTGTCTGCCAGAGAAACCATAACCAATCCAAAGGTGTAAAGAATTTTTACAAATCAAAGCAGGCATGAGAGTGACCAGATATGGACCTTATCTGATAACAACATTTTTCTTATTATCGCATCAGAACGCGGTAGAACGAGTGTTCGCCGTCTGGCGTATGGTGTGTAAACCTTCCATAGTATAGCGCGTCTTTGCAGCATTTTGCTTTCAAATGCGTCACCCCGTCCTCACCGAAACCTCACCGGGCTTACACATCAGGAACTCAGAGAAACGTAAGGGGGACGCCGGAGCGAACAAACATTTTACAGTGAGGGCGAAAGGTTATGTCCAGCCTGTCCTGCGCATCCCGATGGAACCCTTATCTTCAAATCGCATTCTCCAGCTTAACGCCCCAGCCGCGGTCAGTCAGAATGTAGACTGGGTGGCGCGGATCGGGTTCGATGATTTTGCGCAGGCGCAGCAGCGCGTTATCGAGCACATTGTTCCAGTTGGCCGGGTCTTCCCAGCCGCGATCGTTGTGCGCGCGCGGTTCTTCGACAAGCCCCTGGTAGGCGCGATAGTAGAGTTCGCTGCGCGGTACGCGCCGCGTGCGGTTCTCGTACAGGTAGCGGAGCAGGCGGTAGGAGCGCGG
>JANWXL010000498.1 GCA_025055265.1 Roseiflexus sp. | reverse complement strand
ACGCGCTCATCGAGCAGACGCATATGGGGAAAGCGACGCACCAGCGTACTGAGCGCAACCTGCCCCTCCAGCCGCGCCAGCGGTGCGCCAAGGCAGTAGTGCGGACCATGCCCGAACGCCAGGTGGCGAACGTCGGTGCGCGTCAGATCGAGCCGCGCCGGGTTTTCATACTGCGCCGGGTCGCGATTCGCCGCACCGATAAAGACCGTCACTGTCTGTCCCGCCTTGATGCGATGCCCGTGAAAATCAATGTCAGCCAGCGCCCGGCGACTCGTCATCTGTACAGGGCTATCATAGCGCAATAGTTCTTCAACGGCTGAAGCAGCCAGTTCCGGATGGTTGCGCAGCAGTGCACACTGATCGGGATGGCGCAGCAGCGCCAGCGTGCCGTTGCCGATCAGGTTGGTTGTCGTTTCGTGACCGGCAAGGAGCAAGAGGATGCTGTTGGCGACCAGTTCCTGTTCGCTCAGTCGATCACCGCCGTCTTCCGCCTGCGCCAGCGCCGAGAGCAGGTCGTCGCGCGGCGCGCGCCGCCGCTCAGCCACGAGCGCCAGAAAGAAGTCGGTCATTTCCAGCACCGCCTTGAGCGCCATGGGAAGCACCTCGGCTTCAGGGCGCGTTGTGCCGCCGATGAAGGCCGCCAGGACGTCCGACCAGCGGCGAAACTGGTCGTGCATATCGACAGGTACGCCGAGCATGTGAGCGATAACGGTCACCGGCAGCGGGTAGGCGAATTCGCTGATCAGTTCAACCTCGCCGCGCGCCGCCGCCGCATCAAGCAACTGGTCGACGAGATGTTGCACCAGCGGACGGTACGACTCGACGACGCGCGGCGTGAAGGCGCGATGAACGAGCGTGCGGAGCCGGGTATGGTCGGGCGGATCGGTGAAGAGCATCATCTTTGCGCGCGTTTCAAAGAGCGGCGCAAGCCCGGTCGCCGCCAGCCACTGTGGATCGACCTGAAACTGATCAGCGCCCAGGCGCGGATCGCGGAGGAGAGCCTGGACGTCTGCATAGCGAAACATCTGCCAGTCGCTCCCCGTCCAGCGAATCGGCTGCGTGGCGCGCCAGTAGTCGTAGATCGGATAGGGATTCTCGATGGCTGCCGGGCTCCAGAGTTCGGGCAGCGGTTCAGTTGCGTGGTGCATGGATGTCCTCTCGCAGTCGCGTGTGTCTTGCATATGATACGATACATGGCAGTTTTCTATCATCCCGCCATACCGAAAGGCGTTGCCATGTCGCCTGTGGACCTTGCGCCGCACAACCCGTATGGACTGCCGCTGCGCACGCCGGTAATGACCGCCGCTGGCTGTTTTGGGTTTGGGGTTGAATATGAGCGGATCGTACCGCTCGACCGCCTGGGTGCGATTGTCACCGGCAGCATTTCGTTGCGCGGCAGGCGCGCTCTGCCGCCGCTGCAACTGGTTGAAACGCCGTCCGGGGTGCTGAGTGTGGGGGCGTGGCGCGATCCAGGGCTGGAACGTGTGCTGCGCGAGTACGCCCCTGCCTGGGCAGCCTGGAAAACGCCAGTCATTCTGAGTGTGGCGGCGGATCATAGCGAGGTGGCGGCTGCGCTCGAAGGCGTTGAGGGGATTGCAGGCATGGAACTCACATTCGGCGACGATTGGGGTTCCGCTGCCAGAGTCGTCGCAGCAGTGCGCGCTGTGACATTGCTGCCGCTCCTGGTCAAACTGCCGTTCCACGAGCGCCTGATCGCCACTGCGCGCTCCGTCATCGACGCTGGCGCGGATGCCGTGACGATTGCCGCGCCGCCGCACGCCTGCGCACCCGATCCGCGCACCGGCGACGTGGTGCACGGACGGCTCTCCGGTCCTGCCATTCGCCCGCTGGCGCTGGAAGCCGTGGCTGAGGTGAGCGCCATGCTGCCAGCGCCGGTTGTGGCGTGTGGCGGGATCGTAACCGTTGCTGACACACGCTCCTTTCTGAAAGCGGGCGCGGTTGCAGTGCAGGTCGGATCGGCGTTGCTTGCCGATCCATGGGCAGCGGTGCGGATTGCAGAGGCGCTTGAGAGCGCTTCCTGACCGGACCTCACCGGCGCGTATGGGAGAGCACAGACCCATACAGATCAGGATGGACTCGCACAGACTCATTGCCTTCCATTACAAACGGATCCGTGAGAATCCGTTGCATCCGTGTGATCCGTGTGAGTCCGTGTCTGCATCATCAGGCGCGCACGTGTCCATCGCCTTCCACCACCCATTTGTAGGATGTCAGCTCACGCAGCGCCATTGGTCCTCGCGCATGGAGTTTCTGCGTACTGATCGCAATCTCGGCGCCCAACCCCAACTGCCCGCCATCGTTGAAGCGCGTCGAGGCATTGACGAACACCGCCGACGAGTCGACCGCCTGCACGAATGCTTCCGCCGTCGCCGGATCGCGGGTAATGATCGCGTCGGAATGGTCGCCGAAGCGCGCAATGTGATCCAGCGCCTCGTCCAGCCCCGACACGACGCGAACGGAGAGGATGAGCGCCATGAACTCCACGCCGAAATCGCTCTCCTGCGCCGGAACGATCTGCGGGGTGTCGAAACCTGCGGCGCGCAGGATGGTCATCGCTTCCTCATCGACGCGCAGTTCTACGTTGCTGGCGAGCAGATCGCGGGCAACAGCGGGCAACACCTCAGCTGCAACTGCGCGATGCACGAGCAGCGTGTCGAGCGCATTGCAGACGCTGGGACGCTGCACTTTTGCATTGTGGACGATTGGAACGACCATATCCAGGTCTGCCGCCTGATCGACATAGATATGGCACACGCCGATGCCGCCGGTGATCACCGGAATGGTCGCCTTCTCGCGGCAGAAGCGGTGCAGTCCTGCGCCACCGCGCGGAATAATGACATCGACGTAGCGATCCAGGCGCAGCAACTGCTCGACCAGCGCACGGTCCGGGTTGTCGATCACCTGAATGGCATCGGCGGGAAGCCCGGTCTGTGCGAGCGCGTGCTGGATGAGGCGCGTCAGCGCTGCGCAGGAGCGGGTAATCTCCTTGCCGCCGCGCAGGATCGCCGCATTGCCCGATTTCAGACAGAGCGCAGCGACATCGACCGTCACATTGGGACGCGCCTCATAAATGACGCCGACAACGCCAAGCGGCACACGACGCTTGTGCACCCGCAGTCCATTCTCAAGCACAGTTGCATCGAAGCGCTCACCCACGGGATCGGGCAGGCGCGCAACAGCGCGGGTATCGGCAGCAATCGCGGCGAGGCGCTGCGGCGTCAGTGTCATCCGGTCAATCAGGGCAGGCGACAGACCGGCATCACGTCCTGCAGCGACATCGGCGGCATTGGCTGCCAGCACCTCCGCCGCGTTGGTTTCGTCGAGCAGCGCCGCTGCAATCGCTTCGAGCGCTGCATTCTTGTGCTCCGTCGGCATCAACGCCAGGCGCCGCCCCGCAGCGCGGGCGCGAGCGCCAATTTCTTCAAGGTTCGTCATAGGTCACTCCTGACGAAACGTGCAACACACCCTTCACAGCAAGACCATATCATCACGGTGCACGACTTCTGGACCATAGTCGAAGCCAAGCGCTTCGGCGATCTGCGACGATCGCAACCCGCGAATGCGATAGAGATCGACCGCTGCGTACTGCGTGATACCGCGCGCGATTTCTCTGCCATCAGGAGCATAAATACGCACCGTCTGTCCGCGAGCAAAATCGCCTTCAACGGCAACCACGCCAGCCGGCAGGAGGCTCTTGCCTCCCTCGACCAGGGCACGCACTGCGCCGTCATCGACAACGACGCGGCTGTGGCGAACAGTTTCCGCCAGAATCCAGCGTTTCCGGCTCTCGACTTTTGTCGCCTGCGCCGGGAAGCGCGTGCCGATCGCCTCACCCGCCACGACGCGCGCAATGACATCACGTTCGGCGCCGCTGGCAATCACCACCTCGGCGCCGCTGCGCGTCGCCAGGTCCGCCGCCTGGATTTTGGTCAGCATGCCGCCGGTGCCGCGAACGTTGCTCCCGCCAGCGATCGCGTAGATATGTTCGGTAATCTCGGGCACGACGGCGATGCGCGTCGCGGAAGGATCGCGGCGCGGGTCAGCAGTGTAGAGCCCGTCGATATCGGTCAGGATCAGGAGCAGATCGGCATCGACCAGGTTGGTGACCAGCGCCGACAGATTATCGTTGTCGCCGACGCGGATCTCGCTGACTGCAACCGCATCATTTTCATTGACGATCGGCAGCACATTGTGCATCAGACAGGCGAGTAAGGTGTTGCGCGCGTTGAGGTACCGGTGTCGATCCGCCAGATCGCCGCGGGTCAGAAGGGTCTGCGCCACAGTAATGCCGTAGAGATCGAAAATCTGCTCATACAGATGCATCAAACGGCTCTGCCCGACCGCCGCGAGCATCTGTTTGAGCGGAATATCGCGCCGCCGCGCCGGAAAATTCAGGCGCTCACGCCCCACGGCGATAGCGCCGGAACTGACCAGCACCACCTCGATCCCCTGCTTGCGCACGGCAGCGATCTGCTGCGCCAGCGACACAATCGTCGGGCGATGCACCTTATCGGCGCCAGCGGTAAGAACGTTGGTTCCTACTTTGACAACGACGCGGCTGGGATGGGTCATAGACTCAGGCATAAGGCAAGAGGCGTCAGGCGCGAGACGAAGGAGCAGAGGCAAGGGGGTGAGGGTTGAAGGTGGGAAGGTTCAAAGGTTGAGGGTAGAAGACGGGTAGGAAGGTTGAACACATACAGGTGCTAACCCCTAACCCCTAACCCCTGCTCCTCGCTCCCCACTTCACGGCGCCATCCGATACCCGACGCCCCACTCCGTCAGCAGCAATTTCGGTTCACGCGGATCCTGTTCAATTTTGCGGCGCAAGTGCCAGATGTACACCTTGAGATAGTCGTTATCTTTAGTGTACTCGTGCCCCCATACGCCACGCAGAAGCGTCTCGTGGTCGAGCACGGCGCCGGCATGCTCGGCAAGCAGGAGGAGCAGATCGTACTCGGTTGGCGTCAGATCGACCGGCTCGCCGCGCACCAGCACCTCGCGCTTCTGCTTATCGATCACGATCTCGCCGCCGCCAGCGACGATCGGGCGATTGGGGGAGGGCACCCGTCGCAGCAATGCCCGAATGCGCGCCGTCAACTCGTCCATATTGAACGGCTTGGTGAGGTAATCGTCGGCGCCGCTCTCCAGACCGGTGACAATGTCTTTGCTCTGCGTGCGAGCCGTCAGCATCAGCACCGGGATCTGCGAGAACTCGCGCAGCCGCCTACAGACCTCCCATCCGTCCATTTCCGGCATCATCACATCGAGGATCATCAGATCGGGATGCTGATCGCGCACCATCTGCAATCCCTGAGCGCCGCTTTCCGCCTCGATCACACTGAACCCTTCATGCTCGAGGTTAATGCGCAACAGATCGCGCAGACCGGGCTCATCATCCACGATCAGGATCCGACGCTGCTCATTCCCCTGCATAGCCTCACCCTTGCCTCTCGCGCCACACTGGCGCCAGTACACGCGGATTGACCGGGAAACCGGCACAGACC
>JANWXL010000460.1 GCA_025055265.1 Roseiflexus sp. | reverse complement strand
CGTCGAGGTCAGCGCCAGCGGCGTGAGGAGCAGGAGCGCCGTCGTTCCGACGAGGATATACCGCTTCTCGGCGACTTCCTGCACAATCAGGGGAATGTTGAGGCCAAAATCGAGCGCCGTGAAGATCAGCATGTGCAGCACGGCGTAGAGGAAGCCGTACAGTCCGAGCGGACGACGCAGGACAAGGACGCGCTTCCAACCGCTCACGACGCTCAGCGGCGTGCAGACAAGCGATGCAATCAGCAGTATAATCGCTGCATAGCCAGTTCGTTGCGTCAGGTATTGGATAGGATTGACCGTCAGGTTTCCGGCGAACGCATCCCACGCCAGCAGTGCCAGCGGCGCCAGTCCCGCCAGGTGCACAGCATGAATCCAATGTTGTTTCAACCAGGTGTTGGGGCGGATCTGAGATTCGGCCATATGCGCCTCTTGCCGCTCTGCGGTCGGCGAATCGGGAAGCGAAGAAGCGAGTGGAAGCGAAGAGCGAATGTGCACCGTCCGCCCCTTGCCGCTCGCCTCTTGCCTCTTGCCTTGCGCCTCTCTGCGGTCAGCGAATAGGGAAGCGAATAAACGAATGCGAACTGCTCATCGCGCGTTTCTGGTCTCTCCCCGCGCGCCTCGCGCCTCTCTTGCCTCACGCCTCTCTTGCCTCGCGCCGCACGCTCTATCCTCTCTTGCCCCTCGCCTCGCGCTTTATCCCCTCTCGTCCCTTGCCTCGCGCTTTATCCTCTCTTGCCTCGCGCCTCGCGTTTTATCCCCTCTCGCCCCTCGCCTCTTGCCTCTTGCCTCATTCAATAATTCGCCCGCAGATCCATCCCTGCATAGAGATGCGCCACCTGGTCGGCGTAGCCGTTGAACATGAGGGTTGGACGGCGCTCAAATTCGCCGATGCGTCGTTCGGTCGCCTGTGACCAGCGCGGGTGCGGCACGTTGGGGTTGACGTTGGCATAGAACCCGTACTCGTGCGGCGCAGCGGCCATCCAGAGCGAGGTCGGTTGTTCGGTGACCAGGTCGATTTTGACAATCGACTTGATGCTTTTGAAACCGTATTTCCACGGCACGACAAGTCGCAGCGGCGCGCCGTTCTGCGGCAGGAGCAGGTTGCCATACAGCCCTGTGCTCAGGATGGTCAGGTCGTGCATCGCTTCATCGAGCCGCAGTCCTTCGACGTAGGGCCAGTTGTACCAGCGGTCGCGCTGCCCCGGCATCTGCTCCGGATCGTAGAGCGTCTCGAAGCGCACGTAGCGCGCACTCGCCATTGGCTCGACATCCGCCAGCAATTTGCGCAATGGGAAACCAAGCCAGGGAATGACCATCGACCATCCCTCAACGCAGCGCAGGCGGTAGATGCGCTCTTCCGACGGATAACGCTTCAGGATGTCTTCGATGGCGATGGTCTGCGGTTTGTGGACCAGCCCGCCGATGCTGACCGTCCACGGCGAGGTGCGGAAGTTGCGCGCCACCTGCGCGACGTATTCTTTGTGCGTTGTGAATTCGTAAAAATTATTGTAGGTCGTGATCTGCTCATAGGTATTGAGCGGATCACCGAGTTCATCGGTCTGCCGGGAGACCGGTCCCGGCGTTGGTGCAGGCGATGAGTCTGCCGTATTGCTACAGGCTGCAATGCCCAACCCCGCAATCGCCAGAGCGCCGATTTCGCGCAGGAAGCGGCGCCGCGAGCGGTAGATATGTTCAGGCGTGATTTCAGAAGAAGGAATCTTGTGCATGGCTGGAACTTGCGGATATTCTCAAA
>JANWXL010000390.1 GCA_025055265.1 Roseiflexus sp. | reverse complement strand
ACCCAGATCTCGCGCACAGTCATTTCGTTCTGGGTCAGGGTGCCGGTTTTATCAGTGCAGATGACCGTAGTGCATCCCAGCGTTTCGACGGCGGAGAGACGCTTCACCAGCGCATTACGCCGCGCCATGCGCTGCGTGCCCATCGCCAACGCCAACGTCACGGTCGGTAGCAGTCCTTCGGGAACAAACGCGACAATCATCCCCAGAGCGAAGATAAAGCCGTTTGCCAGATCGATCCCCGCAATCGCAACTGCCAGCACGAAGAAGAACAATCCGACGCCGACGGCAATCGCGCTGACCACGCGGGTCAGGCGTTCCATTTCGCGCTGTAACGGACTGAGTTGATCGCCGACGCTCTGGGTCAGGCGAGCGATTTCGCCGAACGCCGTGCGCATTCCAGTGGCGAATACCACAGCTTCTGCTGTGCCGGACACCACGCTCGTACCAGCGAATACCAGATTGGGCAATTCGGCGCGCGACAGACCAGCGCCGCTCGTCGGCTCGGCAGTCTTGCGCACCGGATGCGACTCACCGCTCAGCGCTGATTGATCGACCCGCAGTTCCGATTCGCGCACCAAACGTGCATCCGCCGATATGTGGTCGCCTTCAGCGAGCAGCAGCACATCGCCGGGGACAAGGCGCTCCGCCGGAATGCGCATCTCTGCACCAGCGCGGCGCACGCGCGCATACGACGGGAGCATACGACGCAGCGCAGCGGTCGCCTGTTCGGCTTTGTACTCCTGCCAGAAACTGAACAGACCGTTGATGATATTGACAAGCCAGATGGCGATGCCCAGCGTTGGGGTTTGCGCCGCGAATGCGACGCCTCCGCCGATCCAGAGCAGCCAGGCCATCAGATGCGTAAAATGCGCCAGCAATGTGCGGATCAGCGGCTTGCGCGGCGGTTCGTGGAGTACGTTGAGACCATACTGCGCCAGGCGTTCCTGCGCTTCGTCAGGAGTCAATCCCTGAGGGTTTGAACCGAGCGCCGCAAAAACCTGCTCGGTCGGCAGTTGATGTATCGCTGTCGTTTGCATCCTGTCAG
>JANWXL010000384.1 GCA_025055265.1 Roseiflexus sp. | reverse complement strand
ATCCAGTTCAGGGCACAGGGATACATATCCATCACCTTCGCGTTCAATAATGGCCGTCAGTCTCATCGATCACTCCTTGCCGCTGGCATCAATCTGCATACCGCGATCCCTGATCAGACGATAGCACATGTCCTGATTGCGTGTCAATCAGGGCGGAACCGAGGGGGTGCAAATATGATGTGTCAGGAGTCACCATATCGCTGCGGGTTGATGAAGACAAAATAGGCCGGTATTCCTGGGCGCTGCGGGCTGAAGCCCTGGCTGAGATCGTGAAAGTCTCTTCGGGGCTTCTACGTCCTGAGCAAGGGCTCATGAACATTAATATAAATCCAGCATAGCCTGCGAAAGCAGGCTTCGCAACCATAGCCTGCGGCTTATTAGCAGCCAGTAAACAAAGTTTTCTAACTTTTTGCCGCTCTGATCGCAGCGAAGGTCATACCGCATCAGGACGAGGGATAGTCCTCGCTGCACTTAGCCGATAAATCACCGGAAAAACTTGCTTTGCAAACTACTTATGGAGTTTGAGATAATAAGCCGGTATCGCTGGCTCTAGCCCGCGCAGGCGGGCTGTGCAACCGTAGCCCGCGACGTTAGGCGCCGGGCGAGTGGGCGGATAGCGGAATATGTATTCAAAGTCCATCAACCGTCGAGCGCAGCGCAAATGCCAGATTAATGTGAATGTTCATTAGCCCATAGCTCAAAGGACGCGCGGCTCGGCGGCATAGGTTTACCGGATTCATTTCTTAATCCTCACAAGCCCTCGCTGAGACGTGAAAACTCCTCCGGGGCTGGTCTATGCAGATGTCGCCGCCGTCGGCATCACCTATCGGACGATAGACCCGCAGCAGCGCGGGCAATGGTGGGAGGCGGAACCGGTCCAGGCGCGATGGATGCGATGATCCCGGGGGTCGCCGTGCGGCATTGGGCGCAAACAGTGGAGGTAAACATCGTGTATACTGAATCATCATTGAGTGTAGGGTCTGTTTATCGCAACTCTGTCGAAATGAGGTGCAAAATGGTGGAACTCGCTCCTGGCATAACTGCTGACCCCGCCGTTCGCTTTGGCAAAGCGGTGATCCGTGGCACACGCGTGCCTGTAGATACCGTAGTGGCGCGTGTTGCATCCGGGATGGCTCTCGAAAAGGTCGCTGAGGAATATGGGATTACTGTAGATGATGTGTATCATGCCCTGCATTATGCAGCGTTGCGTCTCGCCGAAGAACAGATATGGGCGACCAGATAAGACTCCGTTTCCTCACAGACGAAGATGTTCCTCGCTCTACCGCCCGCATCCTTCGAGAGGCGGGATTTGATGCTGTCGATACCCGTGACGTTGGATTGCGCGGAAAAAGCGACGCTGAAGTGTTCGCATATGCTCAACAAGAAAATCGTCTCCTGATAACGTGTGATCTGGGTTTTGCGAATATCCTCTCATTCCCTCCATCCCAACACCAGGGGATACTGGTTGTAAGAATTCCTGACACTGAACCAGTTGAGACTCTTAACCGCGAGGTTCTGCGAGCCGGGCAGACAGTTGGGCAAAATCTTGTGGGTCGCCTCGCAATCATTGAGATTGGCAAAGTGCGCCTGCGCAAATGAGCAGATAATCTGAGCGCTGCGATGAGTAACGTGTTGTGGTGTTGCTGTTCTACACCGCCGACGCTCCAACCGCTACCCGCGCCATCAACGGCGGACGCTGCATCAATGAAGCGTACCGCTGCACGGTAGGGCGGGGAATCTCGATGCGCGACGCGCCGCCTGGCGTGGGGATGTCCAGATATGTGCTGAGAGTGTGATGAAGCGCCGACCGATCCAGCGGGAGGTGGAGGTAGCCGTCAGCGCCGAGCGCAGTGGCGAGGAGGTCGAGATCGGGTCGGAACGAGAGGAAGATCACCGGAATATGGCGCGTCGCCTGGTCGGAGCGCAGGAAAAAGTAGAGGTGCGGGTTGTCGAGCGCATTGGTCAATTCAAACAGCACCACGTCCGGCGCCGCCTGACGCACTGCCTGACGGAGCGCGTCGTTGAGCCGTGAACCAGGAAGGGGAACCAGCAGGTGACCGCCAGAGATCACTTCCTCACGCACCAGACGCACCAGCGACACTGTATCCGAAAGGCAGACGACGCGGGCCATAGATTTCCTCCCTTGAGCTTCTCTTCTGATTAATAACAATGCAGAAATGCGCCGGAAAGATACGGCGGGTGCGCCGAAAATGAATTGATACCTGCTATCTTCGGTCGTATAGAGAACAAAGAACCGAGAACCCAGAGCGGTTAGGGGTTAGGGGTTAAGGGTTAGGGGCATGTGGCTGTCTGCACTGTCCACCTTTTCGCCTCCCCGCTCTTCGCCTTTCGGCTGTCAGCGAATAAACAAAAGCCAAATCCCTGACACACGCTTCAAGAACTGGACCCGCGACTGCCTCGAGCCTTTTATCCGCCGCTGTTGACCTCTTTCCGCTCGCCTCTTTTTCTCTCGCTTCTTTCCCGCGACCTCTGGCCTCTTGCCTCTGGCCCCTCGCCTCCCACCAATTTCCGCCCGCGATCGCGGCCGTTTGACCGCAAGAGAAGGTTGCAATCTTTGGCAGTTTATGTAAGAATAGTAAGCGATGACGAATCAGCCGCCACGCCCTTTCCGCATCCCAGAGTCCAGACGCAGCACGAAACTGTTCACAGGCAATTCCGGAGGTGGTATCACAGAGGAGGTCGCCAGCAGACATCCAGCACTGACGCTTTTCACATGACTCACGGTGCTGCGGCGACGTACAACACGCTGATCGTTCGTCGGTGTGCGCCACGACATAGGGCTGTACTATACTCTGTCAGCACACCGCGCCAGAAGTCCTGGTGGCGCCAGTTCGGTCGCAGCGTCGCTTCGATGATGAGTGAACGCGGGTAACCTAACGCTGGGTCATAATCGGCATGGACGCGAATGTGCGTTTCGCATACGCACCCGCGCATGCCGCAGACCGGCGTTACAGTTCCATCGCCGTCGGCGACAAGAAACAGCGTTTCGATCGTGCGCGCGCGGAGATTGCAACTGTCGCGGTAGCTGCCGGTAATTTGTCCCTGACGCACCACCACGTCATAGGTGCAGTCGCCATCTTCCACTACCAGGCGGTAATCGCGAAACGGCCGTTGATCCCATAATGCGCGCGCAGTGAGGCGTTCGCGCTGTCGGTTCAGTCGTTCCTGATCCACGGCGCCGATCCAGGCGCCGATGGCAAGGCACACGACCGACAGGAGCGCCAGACTGGTGAGATACAGTGTGGTGCGCTTCGTTCCTATCATACAATCCAGTGTACCGGAAAAGTTACAGACAGGTGAAGAGTTCTTTCCATACGATAGATAGTTCTTTCCTGCATGCCGCAGTGCGCATCGGTACAATCTGCAAGGATTTCCGTGAAGTCGGGTACAAGTGTGTACCAAGCGGTACGTTGTGAGGAGGAGCGTGCAATGACCACTCTGGACGTCGAGACTCTCGATATGGTTCTGTCGACGCTGCGCGAATACGCCGAACGGAAGCTGACGCCTGAATATCTCCGCCAACTCGACCATAACGACGAATTCCCCGCTGAGGTTCTGAAAGACCTGTATGACCCCAATAAACTTGGCATACACCTGCTCTTCATCCCTGAAGAGTATGGCGGTCTGGGCGGCGGAGCTTATGATATCTATCGTGTGTCGGAAGCAATGGCTGCTATCGACCTCGGCATTGCGACCGGCGTTCTGGCGACGTTCCTCGGCACCGACCCGATTACCGTCGGCGGCACCGAGGAGCAGAAGAAATACTGGATGGGGCGCATCGCCGAGGAAGGGTTGCTCGTGGCGTATGGCGCCACTGAGCCGCAGGCCGGATCCGACCTGGCGACGCTGACGACCAAAGCCGTGCCGGTCGTCGAAGACGGCAAGGTGATCGGGTATAAGATCAGCGGGCGCAAGCAGTGGATCTCGAATGGCGGCGTTGCTGCGATCTACACGATTCTGGCGAATGCGCCCGGCGGTATCTCCTGGTTTATCGTCGAGCACGACGCCCCCGGTTTCACCAAAGGCAAACCGGAAGATAAGCACGGCATCCGCGCCTCGAATACGGCTGCGCTCTTCCTCGATGAGGTCTTCGTCCCCGCTGACCGTTTGGTCGGCGGCGTGGAAGGCAAGGGTCTGGCGCAGGCGGCGGCGGTCTTCGGCTATACCCGCCTGATGGTCGGCTCGTTCGGGCTTGGCGCTGGATGGGAGGCGATGCGTCGCGCCATTCGCTATGCGCAGACGCGCATTCAGGGCGGCAAGCCGCTCAGCCAGCAGCAGGGTCTGACGCATAAATTGATCGTACCTAACGTCGCCCGCCTTGAAGCGGCGCGCCACTACATCGAATGGGTCGCCGAGACGATTGATAACGGCAACGATCAGCAGCAGACCGAAGGCGCCGTGGCGAAGTATATGGCGACCGAAGCCGGCAATAAGGCCGCCGAAGACGCCATTCAGGTTCACGGCGGCTATGGCTACACCAAAGAGTACATGGTCGAGAAGATCAAGCGCGATGTGCGTATCACCTGCATTTATGAGGGCACATCCGAGATTATGGAGTGGACGATTGCTCGCGACCGCTGGCAACTGCATTTGAAGACGAAGGGCGCCTACTATCACGACTGGGCGGCGCGCGTCGAGCAGGTGCATCAGCGCGAACCGAACAGCGGCGCACATGCAGCGGCGCTGGCGATGCACGCGCTGGCGAATATCCTGGAACGGGCGCGCATCGACCGCCTGACGCGCAATCAGCATATCCTGTTCCGTCTTGGCGAACTGATCGCCTGGGCGGAAACGGCGGCGGTCTTCAGCGAGCGCGTCAGCAGCAAGCCGACAGTCGCCTCTGGTCTCGACGTTCCGACCGAACAGGCGCTGGCACGCATTTTCGCGCGCATGGCAGCCCATAAGGTCGCCACCGACGGACTCGCCTGGTTGATTGGCGCCGGTCAGACCGATCCGAACCTGGCGAATACGCTCAACCTGCCCGCTATCTTTGCCGCACAGGCGGGGCAGATCGCAGATATGGACTTTGTCGCGGCGAAACTGGTCGAGGCATTCCCGGCAGCCTGAAAGGGAGACGACGATGAGTGACTCAGCAGAACGGGCGATTGCGATTGTCGGGGTGGGCGCGATCCTTCCCGATGCCCCCAATGCGCCTGCCTTCTGGACGAATATTCTGAACAAACGCTACAGCATTACCGAGACCCCGCCGGAGCGCTGGAGTATTGCGGATTACTACGATCCTGATCCTTCGGCGCCGGATAAAACCTACTCGAAGATCGGCGGCTGGGTGCGCGGGTTTACCTTCGACTGGAAGCGCTTCAAGATTCCGCCGCGCGTCGCCGCCGCGATGGACGAAGGGCAGCAGTGGGCCGTCACGATCGCTGCCGAGGCGCTCGCCGACTACGGCTACCCCGAACGGCCTCTTGATACTGACCGCACCGCCGTCATTCTGGGAACGGCGATGGGTGGCGAGTTGCACTATATCACCCATCAGCGGATTGTGTTCCCAGAGTACGTCCATCTGCTTGAGCGCACCGACGCCTGGCGACGGTTGCCGAAGGACGTGCAGGAAGCGCTCGTTGCACAGTGGCACGCGGAACTCGACCGCACTCTTCCGCCGATAACCGAAGATACGATGCCCGGCGAGTTGCCAAATATCGTTTCGGGGCGCGTGGCGAATGTGCTCAACCTGCGCGGTCCGAACTTTATCACCGACGCCGCCTGCGCCTCAGCCCTCGCAGCGGTCGATGCAGCGTGCGAGCAGCTCATCCAGCATCAGTGCGACGCTGCAATCACCGGCGGCGTGGACCGCAATATGGGTGTCAGCTCGTTCGTGAAGTTCTGTAAGATCGGCGCGCTCTCCGCTACCGGCACGCGACCGTTCGGCGATGGCGCCGATGGCTTCGTGATGGGTGAGGGCGCCGCCGTCTTCCTGCTCAAGCGCCTGGCTGACGCCGAACGTGACGGCGACCGCATCTATGCGGTCATCCGCGGCGTCGGCGGGTCGTCCGATGGCAAGGGTAAAGGCATCACCGCGCCAAACCCGCTCGGGCAGATCCTTGCCGTCGAGCGCGCCTGGCAGGATGCCGGTCTCGACCCGGCGACGGCGACGCTCGTCGAGGCGCACGGCACCAGCACGCGCGTCGGCGATGTCGTCGAAGTCGAAAGCCTGTCGTCCTGCTTCGGCAGAGCCGAGCGCGGCAGCATTGGGCTTGGCTCGGTCAAGAGCAATATCGGCCACCTCAAGGCGGGTGCGGGTGCGGCCGGCTTGCTGAAGGCGGTCATGGCGATCCATCACAAGATCCTGCCGCCAACCCTGAACTGCGAGAAGCCCAACCCGAATATCAACTTCAGCGCCACGCCGTTCTATCTGCTCACCGAGGCGCGCGAGTGGGAGCGCCGCGGCAACATCCCGCGCCGCGCTGGCGTCAGCGCCTATGGCTTCGGCGGCACCAACTTCCACGTCGTTCTTGAGGAATACATCCCCGGCATGATCCGCAC
>JANWXL010000353.1 GCA_025055265.1 Roseiflexus sp. | reverse complement strand
GCTTCAGCGAATAAGCAAACGGGCGTAGATCATTCGTTTATTCGTTTCCTTATTCGTTGACAGCATTCGTTGACAGCCAGACCCACAGGTTCTTTCCCCCACGACCTTCGAGGTCGGGCAAGGCACGGGGAGAGGGTTATGAGTGTCAACGAATGGCGCCAGCGAATGGCGTTCAACCTTCAACGTTCACCGTTTCCTCCTCTCGCGCACGCACAAGTAGCACTGGCAGCGCCGAGTCGTGCACGACCTTCGTTGCGACGCTGCCGAGCCATAGGTGTTGCAAACCGGTGCGTCCATGCGTCGCCATGACGATCAGGTCAGCCTCCGCCGCTTCTGCTGTGCGGATGATCTGGTCGGCAGGCGCGCCTTCGACGACCTTCATGTGTACCGTTATCCGATGGGCGCGCAATCGATCAGCGATCCGCTCCAGGTACTCGCGCGCTTCGGCGGCGCCGTCGTCCGCGCGTGCAACGACGCTCACCAGCACGAGCGCAGCGTCGGTGCAGGAGGCGATCAGTTGGGCTTCAGCGAGCGCCTGTTCTGCGAGCAGCGATCCATCGAGCGGAACGCAGATCGTGCGGTATGCAACTTCGGTCACTGGCGGACGGGCGCCGCCATTCGAGCGCACAACGAGCAGCGGCGTCGGCGCGGCATGCAGCACCTTTGCGGCGACGCTGCCGAATGCCCAGCGCAGCGCGCCGCCGTAGCCGTGGGTCGTCATCGCAATCAGTCCGACGCCAGGTTCGTGTTCGGCGCGCGCAACGATGGCGGCAGCCGCGTCTTCGGCTGGTTGTACGTCGAACGATGTGCGCAGACCCAGCGAGCGTAACCGTTCTGCCACGCTCGCCATGTAGATGTTGGCGCGCGCCAGGACTTCTTCGGTCCATTCGCGGCGCAACTCCGCTGGAATGGTTGTCTTCCAGAAAAGGGACTGGCTGATCTCGCCCAGCGTGACGATCCGCAGCAACAAGAGCGAGGCGTCGGTTGCGTGCGCCAGGGATGTGGCGTAGGGGAGCACAGCTTCAGCGGTGAGGGAACCATCGAGCGGGACAAGAATCTGGCGCGTCATTGCGTTGTCCTTTCTCGTTGCAGATACAGGAAGATGTCTTCCATGCCAGGCGCCACCGGACGGATTGCGTGCAACGCGACATTCGCGTCTGTCAGGCGCTGGCGCAGGGATGCGTCGTCGAACCATGGTTCAGCAATAACATGGAGACGGTCGCCAAAGACATGCACATCCCGCACGCCAGGAAGGACGCGGATCGCCGCTTCCGCTGCGTGGCGCGGTTCGGCGCGAATCTCCAGCACGATGCCGGGCACAAGACGTTGCAGTTCGCGCGGCGTCCCATGCGCCAGCACGTCGCCTGCGCGTATGAAACTCACCTCGTGACAACGCTCGGCTTCATCCATGTATGGCGTGGTGAGCAGTACGGTCATGCCATGGTCGTGAACCGCTTCGTGCAGGAGATCCCAGAATTCGCGCCGCGACACCGGATCGACGCCGGTTGTCGGTTCGTCGAGCAACAGCACCTGCGGGCGATGGATCAGCGCGCACGCCAGCGCCAGTTTCTGGCGCATCCCGCCGGAGAGTTCGTCAGCGCGCCGGTTGCGAAACGGTTCCAGGCGGCTGAAGCCGAGCAGCCGGGTCAGCAGCGCGGTGCGTTCCGCCTGCGGGACGCCATAGGCGTCGGCATAGAAGCGCAGATTTTCGAGCACGGTCAGGTCGCCGTACAAACTGAAGCGTTGCGGCATGTAGCCGATGCGCTGCCGCACGCCTTCCGGGTCGCGCACCACATCGATCCCGGCGACGATGGCGCGTCCATGGTCAGGGCGCAGCGCGCCGCAAAGCAGGCGCAGGGTCGTCGTTTTGCCCGCGCCGTCTGGTCCTAGTAAACCGTGGATCCGCCTGGCAACCACCGTCAGGTTCAGGCGATTGACGGCGCGCACCGGACCAAACGAGCGGCTCAGGTCGAAGGTTTCGATTGCAGGCGTGTCGTTCATTGGACTGCCACAATCTCGGATACGAACTCGCGCAGCGCTGCTGTGTACGCTTCTGGTTGATCGAGATTCGCCAGATGGGATGCTCCTTCAATCAGGCGCAGCCGACCGTGCCGCAGGGCGCGCAGGTAGAGTCGCTCATCGCGCCGGAAGAAGCGATCACTGGCGCCGTTGAGGAGTAGCACAGGAACGTCGCAGGCGCGCAGCGCAGGCAGTGGATCGAAGTTGAGCAGTTCAGCGGAAATGTCGGCGTAGCAGCGGTAGAAGAAGCCGCGCGCGATGATCGGATCCGCCAGCGCGGCAGGGTAGGCTTTGCGCAGTGCACGTTCCTCGGCGCGCGCCAGCAGTGGTGAGAACGTGTGCGTTACGAATCGGGAAATGGCGACATATGGCGCCCCCATGAGACGACCGGACAGCCCGCGGAACGAGAAGGCGCAGCCAGACAGCACCAGCGCCGCTGTGCGTTGGGGATGACGGGCGCCGAACGCCAGCGCCACATACCCGCCCAACGACAAACCGCAAACAATCGCCCGTCCGTCAGCGACCGCATCGATCACGGCAGCGACCTGCGCCACCGCTGCATCGAGCGAAAATGGTCTGCCCGCCAGCGCGCCATGCCCCGGCAGATCGGGAGCGATCACGCGAAGGGAGGCGCTAAGCGCATCGATCTGAGGTTGCCACAGTGCGCGCGTCATACGTGCGCCGTGGATCAGGACGATGGCCAGCGCGTTCTCGGGACCGGCAAGCGTATACTCACGTGGATGGATCATAATCGCCCCCTACCCCAATACCTTTCAAATAAGCGCACACAAAGGCGCAAAGGCGCAGAGATGCCGCGTATGTACTCTGTTGATGAGGGCTCGCTTCCATATTTGAAAGATATTGCCTCTAACCCCTAACCCCTCTCCAGCAGCGTCACATCCGCTGGCATACCGGGTTTGAGCGCGTGATCGGCGTTTGGCAGCTCAACCCGCACCGCAAACACAGTCGTCGCACGTTCCTCGCGCGTCTGGACATTGCGCGGCGTGAA
>JANWXL010000282.1 GCA_025055265.1 Roseiflexus sp. | reverse complement strand
CGCGCGTCTACATCGAAGGGCGTCTGCAAACGCGCAGTTGGGAGGATCGCAACACTGGCGAGAAGCGTTACATGACCGAAGTCGTGGCGCAGGACATGATTATCCTGACGCCGAAAGGCGATCGCGTCCCCACAGTCGAAGTCGATGATCTCGAGGCGCAGGCAGTGGGAAGCGTCGCTCGCCGCGCCCCGGCGCCCGTCGCCACCTCTGAGGCGCCGTCCAATGGTCCCGCCCGTGCGGGCGCCCTCCGCACTCCCGGTCGCAACATGCCGCAGCCGGTCGAGAGCGAGGATGATCTGCCGTTCTAGTGCATCTGCGCTCAGAAACGGCAGGTGACCCGAAAGCCTTGCTGTGGTTTTTTTGAGCCGCCGCTCCGGCGGCTCGCTGTCATTAATGAGAGACGCATATGCGTGCGGCGAGGTGGGCATGCCTTGCCCCTCCCCACGTCTGGGCGATCAATACGTCGGAGAACGCCGATCCGCGCCCCTCCCCACGTCTGGGCGATCAATACGTCGGAGAACGCCGATCCGCAGCGCATCGCGGCCTCGCCCCTCCCCACGTCTGGGCGATCAATACGTCGGAGAACGCCGATCCGCAGCGCATTGCGGCCTCGCCCCTCCTCACGTTGGGGCGACATCGGTTTGGAAAAAGGAGACTCTTGTGAGGCTTTGCCACGGTAATGGAACGAAGTTTTGAGTGCAGAGTCACAAGATGTTTCCGTCTTTTGTCTTGCAAAACGTGAGGTGGTCTTGTATACTTCCTCCAATATCTGAATTCTCGGAGGATGCCTGTGCAAACGACGGTCACGAAACGCGGTCAGACGGTCATTCCTGCTCCTATTCGGAGACGGTATCACATTCAAGAGGGGGATTATCTGGTCTGGATTGACGATGGCGAAAGCATCCGCGTGATTCCGGTCGCTCATGATCCGATCAGCGCTTTGCGGGGAAGCGGACGCGGCGAACGCCTGGTGGAACGACTCCTGGCAGCACGACGGGAGGATCGACAACGTGAGTGATCAACCGTATCTACTGGATACCTCGGCCCTCTTCACCCTGATCGAGGACGAAGCGGGCGCGGCGCGCGTGGAAGAAGTCTTACGCACCCGCTCAGCCATCATCTCATGGATAAGTCTGCTTGAGGTTGTCTATGTTACGCAACACGAGCGCAGCGTTGCAGAGGCGGAACGCCGCTACGCGCTCATCAAGGCGCTCCCCGTCGTGCTGACGTGGCAGATCGAAGAAGCAACGCTGCTGGCAGCGGCACGCCTGAAAGCCACGTATCGTGTATCGCTGGCAGACGCAATTATCGCCGCCTATGCAATCCAGGCGAATGCGATCCTCCTCCATAAAGACCCTGAGTTCGAGCTGCTGTCCGAACAGGTTCAGCTAGAGGCGTTGCCCTACAAAACGACATAAGCTCGCGTCGCTTCCATCAATAGTTGTCGATCTGCGCGCGCTGAAGCGTGCCCGAAAAGTCCACGTAGATCGATTTCCACTCGCTGAAGACATCGAGCACCTGGATGCCGCCTTCGCGGTGACCGTTGCCCGTGCCCTTGGTGCCGCCAAAAGGCAGGTGAATCTCGGCGCCAATCGTTGGCGCATTGACGTACACGATGCCGGTGTAGAGATCGCGCATGGCGCGGAATGCGGCGTTCACGTCGCGGGTATAGATCGCGGACGACAGACCATACGGCACATCGTTGGCGACGTCAATCGCTTCTTCCAGGCTATCAACCGTGATGATCGACAGCACCGGTCCGAAAATCTCCTCCTGGGCAATGCGCATGTGGCGCTGCACATCGGCAAAGATTGTTGGCTGGTGGAAGAACCCATAGGCGTAATCGCCGTCGCGCAGCACCTCCCCGCCGACGACCAGTCGCGCGCCCTCGCGCTTGCCGATTTCGACGTACCGCTGCACCGTGTCAAGCTGGCTCTGATTGATCGACGGTCCCATCTCGACAGTTTCGTCGAGACCGTTGCCGACTTTCAACCGTTCGGCGCGATCCGCCAGGCGCTCGGTCAATTCGCCGACGACGGCGCGGTGGGCAATCAACCGCGAGGTGGCGGTGCAGCGTTGTCCGGTCGTGCCGAAGGCGCCCCAGATCGCGCCGTCGACAACCAGATCGAGGTTGGCGTCGTCCATCACGATCATCGGGTTTTTGCCCCCCATCTCCAGTGAGACATGTTTCATTCCCTCAGCGCCGACGCGCGCCACTTTGCTGCCGATCTCGGTTGAGCCGGTGAAGGAGATGACCTGAACGTCGGGGTGGCGGATGAGCGGTTCGCCGACGCGACTGCCGCTGCCGGTGACGATGTTGACCACGCCATCAGGGATGCCCGCGTCGAGCAGGCACTGCACCAGGTTGTACACCGACAGCGGCGTGTCGGAGGCGGGCTTGATGACTACGGTGTTGCCGACGATCAGCGCAGGCAGGATTTTCCAGGACGGAATCGCCATGGGGAAGTTCCATGGCGTGATCAACCCGCAGACGCCGATTGGCTGGCGCACCGACATCTGGAACTTATTCGGCATTTCAGAGGGGGTCGTCTGTCCGTAGAGTCGCCGCCCTTCGCCTGCCATGAAGAAGCACATGTCGATAGCTTCCTGCACATCGCCGCGCGTTTCCTTGAGAATCTTGCCCATTTCGCGGGTCATGTCGCGCGCGTACTGTTCTTTGCGTTCGACGAGCAACTGCGCCGCTTTGAAGAGAATCTCGCCGCGCTTTGGCGCGGGAACCAGCCGCCAGTGGCGGTATGCCCGCTTCGCCGCCTCGACTGCCGCCTGCACATCGCGCTCGTCGCTATCCTGGAAGATGCCAATGATCTCGCGCGTATCCGCCGGGTTGCGGTTCTCGAACGTGCGCCCGCTTGCCGAGTCGACAAATTTGCCGCCGATCAGGTTCTGATATACTGGAGGGGTTGACATATGCGTTCTCCTTTTTCTATGGGGTGTGGGAGACCTGATATCGGTGCTGCTGGACGCCGGTTTGCGTCTGGAAACGCTGCGCGAATACCCGTATGCGAATGGCTTTCCCGCTTTCGAGGGTACGGTAGCGCTGCCCGGCGGTCGCTTTGCGCCGTCGCCGGATCGCCCGGTCATCCCAATGATGCTTGGACTGACGGCGCGCAAGGACTCATAAGGCGATGGTGGCCTTGAGCGCGCGCGTCAGTTTGTCGACCGCTTCATCAACCTGAGCGCGGGTCAGAATCAGCGGCGGCACCAGGCGCAGCACGTCGTCGCCTGCCGTGGCGATCAGCAGCCCTTCGTGGTGCGCCGCCTCGCGCACCGCGCTGGCAGGACCGTTGATCACAACGCCGCGCATCAGGCCGCGCCCGCGCACCTCCAGCACGACACCAGGGTGGGCAGCCTGCAAATCGTTCAGCGCCTCGCCCAGGTAGTCGCCGACTTCGCGCACGTGTGCGAGGAACGCGGGATCGGCAATTTTGCGGAACACAGCGTGCGCCACCGCAGTAACGAACGGACCGCCGCCGAACGTCGTGCCGTGATCGCCGACGTGGATGGTCTGCGCAACTTTCTGGCGCATGAGGATCGCGCCAATCGGCAAACCGCCGCCGAGCGGCTTGGCGATGGTCATCACATCAGGCGCGATGCCGTAAGGTTCGTGCGCCCATAGGGCGCCGGTGCGCCCGATGCCGCACTGGATTTCGTCGAAGATCAGAAGCGCATCAACCGCGTCGCACCGTTCGCGCAGCGTGCGCAGAAACTCCGGCGTCGCCACACTGAGGCCGCCTTCGCCCTGCACCGGCTCGACAATCACGCCGCATACATCGTCGGTAATGGCGTCAGCAGCGGCGGCGCTATCGTTGAAGGGAACGAAGCGCACCCCCGGCATGACCGGTTCGAACGGCTGGCGATACTTCTCGCGCGCTGTCACTGCCACAGCGCCCATGGTGCGCCCGTGGAAGGAACCGGTAAACGCAACGATCGCCGTTTTGCCCTCGCCGTGGGTGTCGCGCGCGTAGCGACGGCTGAACTTGAGCGCGCCTTCGACCGCCTCTGCGCCGCTGTTGCAGAAAAACACCCGGTCTGCCCAGGGCGTATGCTCAACCAGCGTTTGCGCCAGTTCGACGGCAGGACGAGAGTGGTACAGATTCGACAGGTGGATGAGACCGTCGGCGTGCTCCCTGATGGCGCGCGCCACGTCGGGATCGCCGTAGCCGAGCGCATTGACGGCGATCCCTGCGACGCAATCCAGATACCGGCGGCCCTCGCTATCGTAGAGGTAGCATCCCTCGCCCCGCTCAATCACGAAGCCTGGTCGGGCGTAGGTTTGCAGCAGATAGCGTTGTTCGGCGGCAATGACGTCAGCGGCGGTCATAAGAGCCTCTCGTGTGAGAATCGACGTGAGGGGTTAAGGGTGAGGGGTTAGGGGTTAAGGGTTAGGGGTCAGGATGTTCAATCTTCCACCCGCAACCTTTACCCTTTCACCTGCAACCTTCCCCACTTGCCAACTTTCAATCTTCAACCTTACCCTCCGTCACGCGCAACGTGCAACGTTCGCACGTGCGCGGCAGCGGCGCATGGGCGCGCCACCGGCGCGCCCCTACCAGCCGCCACCCACATTCACTGGGGCGCCGTGGGGCGGGCGCGCCGCCACCGGGCGCGGCAGCGGCGCATGGGCGCGCCAGCGGCGCGCCCCTACCAGCCGCCACCCACATTCACCGGGGCGCCGTGGGGCGGGCGCGCCACTGGCGCGGGGGCGCGGCAGCGGCGTGGGGGCGCGCCGTGGACGACGAAACCATCCGAACCGCGCGAAACGGGCGCGCCGTGGACGACGAAACCATCCGAACCGCGCGAAACGGGCGCGCCGTGGACGACGAAACCATCCGAACCGCGCGAAACGGGCGCGCTACCGGCGCGGGGGCGCGGCAGCGGCGCATGGGCGCGCCAGCGGCGCATGGGCGCGCCAGCGGCGCGCCCCTACGACTCGACCTCAACAGGTTCGCTTTCACTGGCGGCTGCCATGCGCGCGGCGCGCTCACGCAATCGCAGACCGCCGCCAAT
>JANWXL010000275.1 GCA_025055265.1 Roseiflexus sp. | reverse complement strand
GTTCTCAGTTCGCGGTTCTCATCCCCCCGACGCCTCAACCAGGTCGAACGCGCGCACGGCATCCGCCTCCGCCCGTCGCAGCGCCGCTTCGTCGCGCCCGCCGCCATCGTCAAGCCCGATGCGATCGCCGCGCGTCATCGCAAACACGGCGCGCAGCACCTCTTCCTGTTCGGCGCTCAGGCTCACCTTGCGCCGCGCCATGACTTTGCGTGCAACCTCGATCATCGACTGGATGCGGTACTCGCGGAAGACTTCGCCTCCCCACGTGAACGGCGGGATGGTCTTGGGGGCGAAGTGCACGCCGAAAATGTTTGACCCGGTGCCAACGACGGCGCCGCCGTTTAGATGCACACCGATGCCCAGTTTGACGTGATCGGCGAGGAAGCACCCCAGCTTGAGAATGCCGCTGTCGATCTGACCAAATCCTTCGATGACCATGCGGATGGTTCCGTAGGTGTTCTTCAGATCGCTGTTGGTCGTCATTGCGCCGATATTGACCCACTCACCGAGGTACGAATGCCCGAGGAAGCCGTCGTGATGCTTGTTGCTGTACCCCTGAACGATGCTCGCCTCGACTTCGCCGCCGATGCGACAGACCGGACCGATGCTCGTTTCGCTGCGTATGCGCGCGCTGGCGATCAGCGAGCCAGGACCAATGTAGGAAGGACCCTGAATGAATGAAAACGGCTCGATCCGCGCCGCGTCGATCACGATCGGACCATCGCGCGCATCAAGCGCCAGCGGCGGTTCGAGGCGCGCATCCCGATGGATGAATACGTGCTTCGGGTTGCTAACGACAATTGAAGGGTGATCGGGCGGACGATCAGCGGCGCTGAACCATCCATCCCGCCCAACGAGCAGCGGAACGTCACGCATGATCTGTTCGCCGTTCAACGCGATCAGGTCCCATGGGAAGGTGAGCAGGCGCGTCTCGACGTCCACAAGCCGTCCAAAACGCCGCAGTTCCGCCAGCGCCGCTTCGGCGCGCTGATCCAGCAGGTAGGGCAGCACCGCACTCGCCAGCCATGGCGTCAGGCGCGCTCCGAGCAGCACAGGACCGCCAAGCAGCGCATGACCGGCGTCAGTGACGTAGACGGTTCCCGGCGGTTCATCGCACAGATCGGGCAGCCACTGGACTTCGAGGGCGCGCGCATTCACAAACGTAAGCGGCGCACTGTGACTGAGCAACATCAGGGGCCAGCGCCCGACGCCATGGGCGCGCGCCAGGTGCGGACGGCAGATGACCGCTGGAGGCTTGCCGGTCAGCGCCTGAACACGCTCTCGTAACGTAAATATGCCGCAGCGCAGATCGCACACCGGTCGCGTATGCGTCAGCGGCAGAAATGTGCGGCACCCCTCGTCTTCAAAGATCACGATTGTCTCATCAGCCATAGCAGAACCCATCATCTGTGAGCATTATCTGCGTTTCCAGACCTCCAGAATCGCGGTCGCCAGCTTTTCGGGGTCGTGTCGCAGCACGCGCACCGTGCGCCCTTCGCCGGGATGATCGAGCGACGCCGTCAACTGCACCACCGCCGTCGCCAGGTCCGCCTCGATGACTTTTGCGCCTTCGATAAGAATGTCGCGCGTGGTCAGGCGATCGGTCGTGCTGACGGCGGTTTCTTCATACTCCTCGGGAGAGAGAACGACCGGCACTTGCCGGGCTGCCGCATAGATCCGGCGCACTTCGGCGTCGATGCGCGGCGTGTTCACCAGCACATAGTCAGGGGTAAATCCGCCAAAGCGCACAATCTGGCGCACGTGATCCCCAACGCTATAACCGGTCGTCATACCGGGCTCGGTCATCAGGCTGCAAATGTAGATTTTGCACGCCTTGCTGCGGCGGATGGCATCACGCAGGTCAGGGATGAGCAGGTTTGGCAAAATGCTTTCATAGAGGCTGCCGGGACCAAACACAATCACATCGGCGGACGTGATCGCATCAAGCGCCACCTGTGTCACCGGCAACGGCGCGCTGATTGGTCCCTGCTCATCGCCGATGTAGATGTTGACGACATGCCGCTCCGCCAGACGTTCATCGTGTGCGATATTGTGCTTGATGTTGAAGCGCTGCCCGTCGTCGAGTTCGACGAAAACCTCGTGCGGCTCGGGAGTGGGCACGACAAAGACCACATTCTCGAAGTTGAACAGGCTCGATGCCCGATAGTAATACTCGACCGGGTCCTGCACCGGGGTGATACAGGTCAATCGTTGCACTGAGTGGCCAAGACTGGCAGTAATCAGGAGTCCGGCGCCTCCCGAAATGACCGTCATCCGGGGAGGCGTCTGGTCGCGTTGATAGGCAAGCACCAGTTCGCCGCTGGTATCAACCTGTGTGTTGAGCGGGATGACCGCCACGCCGCTGAGCTGCCAGATGCCAACGGCAAGCGCCACCATTCCCAGAGCGGCGAACACCAATCCGCGCGCCCACAGGGGCATGAATTGCAGCGTGATGAAAGAAAAGACCGGCGGCAGCGTCGCAGTGCGGTAGATGAAGATGAAGAAGTACGCAACACCAAGGGAAAGCAAGACAATGCCAACAAACGTCAGCGCCAGCGGGCGGATCAGGCGCCGGAGCGAACTCAGGCGTTGCACGATGCGTTGCATATCGATATTGCGCTCCTGAAAGAATTACGCTCCCTGCGGTTGACGCAACTTTTCGCGCAGCACGCGCAGCTTCACATTCCGACGCGCTACCAGTTCGACGAGCAGGAGCGCCGCAAGCGGTGCGTCGCCAATCCCGCCATTGCGCCCAATAGTCGGTTGCCCGTCTTCCGTGACGCCGACCAGCAACTGATGCGCCGCACGCGCTTCGGCAATGCGAGCCGCCGGGCGCTCGGCAAACTCGACGCTCAAACCAGTTTGCGCTTTCCAGGCGCGCACCCACGCAGCTGATGCCGCAGAAGCGGGAACGATCACCAGACCGCGCTGGCGACGCTGACGGTTGAGATACTGCGCCAGAAGCAGCGCAATATCGAGATGCGGCGCCAGCTCGCCATCGTTGTCTACCACTCCCAACGCGCGACCATCCGCCGATATCGCAACTCCCAGGTGCGAGTCGCTTTCGCGCACCAGTTTACGCAGCCGTACAAGCGGCGCAGTATGCGGGTGCGGCGCCTGACGACCAAACCAGGCGTCTGGATCGCGGTTGATCTCAATCGTTTTGGTTTGCGCGCCATCACCGAGGACCGCCGGGATGATGCCGCCCGTCGCGCCATTCATCACATCCACAAAAATGGTTAACGATGTCTGACGAGCCAGATCAACATCAACCGCCTCGCGCAGGCTCTCGATGTACGCCCGACGCGCATCGATAATGCTCGCATTGGGCGCTTCTGAAGGAAACGGGAGACATTCAGGCGGCAGGTCGCCGCTAACAAACGGATTCAAATCCGGCGCTGGAGCGATAACAATCAACCCATTGAGCCAGTAATCACGGTTGCCGGCAGAGACGATCACGGCGCAATCGGCGACGCCGCGATCAAGCGCAACATCGACTGCTGGACGCGGCAATGGCGTTGAACTGAGCGCAACCCGCGCTCCAAGCGCACGCAACCCCTGGTAGCAGTCAGCCGCGATCTGCGCCGAAAGAAAGCGAGTATCATACGCAACCAGACAACTCCAGCCGCGCTTATTGAGCAGATCTGCAAGCGTGGCATATCGGCGGCGCACGGCATCGAGCGTAAAATCTGCAGAGACAGCGCCTTCCCAGCAGTAAGTGTATCGCACGGTTTGCATATTCGGAAACAGATGGGTCACATGCGTTGTTTCATCCACACTCACCGCGCCGCTTTGTCAACCTCGTGCATTGGTGATGCGAACTCGCGCAACTTGCCAATCATCATATCGCGGATTTCATAAGCGCGCTCCAATGTGCGCGCCTCGAAACGGGTGGTGATCGCCGGTTCGGTATTCGACGCGCGCAGAATACCCCAGCCATCGCCAAAATCGACGCGCACGCCATCGACGTCGATGACCGGGTATCGCGCCGCAAAGTAGTCGCGCACAAATTCAATCGCCTTGAACTTCGTCTCTTCATCGAATGGCAGACGACCCTCTGAGAGCGACGGCAAGGGCGGAAATGGCGTCAGCGCTTTAGCAAGAGTCTGCCCGCTCTTCTCCAGCGCATCGAGCAGCATGCAACCGGCAAAAATGCCATCGTCGTGATGATGGTGTTCGACGGCGCCGAACACATGACCGCTCAACTCGCCAGCCAGCGGCGCTCCTGTCTCACGCATCTTCGCCGAAAGATTCGAATAGCCGGTCTTCCACATCACCGGCGTGCCGCCAAAGGCGCGGATGGCATCGATCAGCACAACGCTGCATTTCACATCAAACACGATCGGCGCCGGTCCGCGCGCCAGCGCCTGCTTTGCAAGCACGATCAGGTAGCGGTCGGCAAAGACAATCTCGCCGTTCCCGTCAATAACGCCAAGGCGGTCGCCATCGCCGTCAAGCCCGATGCCCATGTCGGCGCCAGTCTCACGCACAACACGAATGAGGTCCTGAACATTCTCCTCCTTGAGCGGATCGGGATGGTGGTTGGGGAATGTGCCGTCAGGTTCGATGAACAGCGGAACGACCTCGCAACCAATCGCCTCCAGGGTGCGCACGCCAAGCGGACCGGCAACACCGTTGCCGCCGTCGAGCACGACCTTTGGCTTGCGTTTGAGCAAGATATGGCGGGTTACATCGCGCACATAGTCTTCCGCCACGTCGTATTGCTCATACGCGCCTTCACCGGATACAAACGCGCCATTGATTGCGATTCGTCCCACCTCCTGAATCTGATCGCTGCTGAGCGGCGTACCGCCGTAGACCGGATCGGAAAGGCGCAGCTTCAAGCCGTTGAAATGCGGCGGATTGTGACTTGCCGTCACGACGGCGCCGCCGTCCGCGCGCAGAAAGGAGACGGCAAAGTACATGAGCGGCGTCGGCGCCATGCCGATATCGATGACGTCACATCCGCTGCAGCGCAGACCATCGATCAGCGCCGCCGCATACGCGGGTGAGGTCAGGCGCGCGTCGCGGGCCACGACGATCCGCCGCCGCTCGTGCCGACGGAAAAACGTGCCGCTGGCGCGTCCCAGCGTTCGATACACCTCTTCGGAAAGATCGCGATCAACGACGCCGCGAATGTCGTATGCCCGAAAAATGGAAGGATGAATGTTCGTCATCAAGGCGCTCCTTGTGCGATCCGGCAATCGCCAGATTTCAGCGTTCGTATTGTAGTACCAACGCACAATCATAGCAACCGGGGTGAGAGATGAGAGGTAAGAGATGAGAGGTCAGGTGTACTGTTTCACGAGGTTGGCGCACCTGACTGAAAGGTTTACGACAGCTATCAGCCCCCAAAACGCTATCGCCAGATCTGGCACGAAATAGAAGCGATCAACCAACCCATGGACAAGCGCAGCGGTCATCGCCGCCAGCGCACCCAAAGCCAGCAGATCACTGCGTTCACGCACGGCGCTGAAGGCATTCCGGTAAAAGCGCAACAGCAGCCAGCCGAGCGCCAGCACACCGATCGGTCCGACATTGATCCAGGCGTCGAGCAGCAGGTTATGCGGGTGAGCGGCATATTCCTCGCTCGTACCGATCAGCGACGGATCGATCCGGCTGCGCCCGAATGCCGGGTTGTGGTAGTAGTAGAACTGGTCAAGTCCAAGCCCAAACGGATGTTGCTGAAGATATGCGAGCGACTCGCGCCAGAGGAGCAGACGTGCATCGGTGCTCCCACCGCCGGGACCGCCACGCAACGTGAGCGCCAGACCGGCAACCGCTGCGATCACGACGCCAGTAAGCGCCAGCGCCGACCAGCGCATGAACCGGCGATCCTGTGATCTGAAGAGGAACCAATCCGCGCCAACTACGGCTGCCGCGACTGCGCTTGCCAGCCATGCGCCGCGCGAGAAGGAAACCGCCACTCCTGCCAGAGAAAGAAATGCGCAGATGGCGAAGAAGAGCGCGGAGCGTCTCTCACTCCGTAAGCCCAACGCCAGCGCCGCAGCCAGGGGACCGACCCGTTCGAGAAAGAGGCCCAGGTTATTGGGATGACCGTAAACCGAGGTCACCCGCCGCACGCCGTCCACGACGATAATGTTCTCACTAAACGCGCGTTTCTCGCCAATCAACGGCGCCAGGTCCAGCCCGGCAAACTGCAAGATGCCGATGGTCGCCACCCAGCCGCCGCTCAACGCCAGAGCGCCAGCCAGCAGCAGGTGCGACATTCTGGTGACGTGAACAAGCCCGTAGAAGAGCAATGGCTCGACAATCAGCCAGCGCAACTCGCGCAGCGCCGCGCCGCGTCCTTCGGGAACCGCCAGCGCCACACCGATGATGCCTGCCAGCGCCAGCAGCACGTGCGGCGCATACGTAATGCCTGCTATGCGCGTGTGCGGCGCTAATGCCTGCAGATCAGGCAGACTTCGGCGCTGCATCCGTTGAAGCGCCCATCGCCCCGCCACGCCAGCAGTCGTGACCAGCAGCGCAATTTCGTGCAGCGGAAAGAGCCATGTGCGCCCGGCTGCATCAACCGACGTCGGCATCAAATAGAGCGGCGCTGCGAGCACGACGCAGACCAGACCGCCAACTGGCTGGATGAGCGTCAGCAGGGCGAAGAGCGCCAGACCCGCAAAGCGAAGCGGGAGCGGCAATGCACCGGCGTGGAAGCACGCCAGGCTCAGCGTCATTATCGCAGCGACTGACACAGGCGCCGGGTGCGTCAGACGTTGGGTGAGGCTAATAACAGACATGAACGGGATGCTTTCGACGCTTGCTGCTCTTGAGTAATCTCACATAAAGGCACGAAGACACAAAGATTATAAGCCTGTCTGAATGCCGGATCGCTGACACGCCCGGCAAGAACGGCGATGCGAAGGTCCATTTCACATCGGGCGCCCCCCTGTGGGCGCCTCTACGACGCACGCCGCCGCATTCGTAGGAGCAGGCCCCCGTGCCTGCCCGCACCCGGAATGGCCACCGTAGGGGCAGGCCCCTGTGCCTGCCCGCGGCGGGCGCTGTTGCAGGCATCCCGTCTGGCTGTTACCTGCGCGCAGCCCACTGCCCAATCTCGTTCATCATCCGCACCCCGACATACGCCAGCGCCATCGTGATCAACACAGGCGTCAACGCCCATACCCACCCCAGCGGTCGCTCACGTCCGACAACGAAGTATTCCGGCGCTACGGCGCTACGGATCTCCAGTATGTGCACATCGTCGGGCAATCCCGCAGCAACAGGCGCCGGAGAGCCATCGCTCAACGGACTGATCGGCGTCGCTGTTCCGCCGTCCAGGCGAACTTCGGCAGGCGCATTGAGGCGAAGAGCAATTGATTGACCGGTGAAGCGCACGCGCCACCTACCCTCTTCAGTTGCCTCGACAGCCGGGTGACGCCAGGAATGCGCACCTGCGCCAGCAATCGCGCCACGTTCAGCATAAGCGCGTATTGCATCGTAGGCGGGCAGCGGCTGAAAATTGCGATCAACCAGCGCAAAATAGGGGGTCGGGTCGGCGGGGTCTGGCTCACGATAGCCGCCCCATCGCAGAAACCAGATGTTCATGACCCCTACCCAGGGCCACTCCCGACGGGCGCGCTCCAACTGACCGACCAGATATGCGCCCTTCATCTCTTCGGACACTGGCGGTCCCCAGGTGCTGCGCGCCGGTTCGGGAATATGGTCGGGGGCGCTGTTGTAGCCGAATTCACTGATCCATACTGCCTTACCGCCGTCGCCGTGCCGTTCCATCACCTCGCGCAGCAGCACGATGCGTGATACATCAATGCGGGTATCGATCGGGCGATCAAGGTCACGGAAGGGTGCGTCCGGTCGCCAGCGCAAGCGAATGTAGCGGTTCTCGTCGGGCGGTTGCCCCAAACCATACGCCTGCGCCGACATAATGTCGAAGTATGGCGCGCCGCCTGCACGATACACTCGATCAAGATACTCCAGTTCGCTCATTGGTGCGATACGCGGCTCCTTGCCATCGGTCGGCGACAGACTGGGGAACAGGATGACCACATCGGGATTGGCGGCGCGCGCAGCAGTCGCAGCAGCGCGCAGCAGTTCGACGAAGCGTTCAGGTTCCGGCGCCCGCCAGCTCCACTCATACGCCAGGTTTGGCTCGTTCCAGATCTGAATGAACCGCACCTGCCCGCGGTAGCGAGCCGCGACCGCTGCCACAAAATCGGCGTAATCGGCATAGTTTTCCGGCGGACCTGTCGAACTGGCATTTTCGCGCAGCCCGGCCTGAAAACGTGGATCGGCGTGATCATTTGGGCGCGCCCATTGGGGCGCGCGGTCGATGCGTATGATCAACTCCAGCCCCAGGCGCTGCGCTTCTGCGACGATGAAATCGTACTTCTCCCACGAGCTGCGCGCCTGATCGGAATTGCGGCGATCGACAAAATCGCCTTTGCCGTGAATTTCGACATCGTCCCAGGGCATCTGGATGCGCACAAAATGGGCGCCCATCGCACGCGCCATCTCCAGCGTGCGGGTCACGTGCGCGGCATCAGGTTCAAACTGCAGATTGTACGCATTCACGCCGATCTGCGGAACGTCAGCCCACATGATCGGCGTGGCAGGCGGCGAATAGGTAACGCCGCGGTTGACTTCATTGTCGAACCACGTAAACACAGCAAGCGCAGCAGCCAATATCCCCGTGACCGCTGCATACGCAACCAATCGAACCATGTATTCTCCTCATCAATCGGGCAGGGAGTATAGCGGGATCACGGGGAGGCGTCAAATAAATTGAGGAATCACACCTTTTCTGGAACGATTCAGTGCCGTGATCTCCATTGCACCTCCAGGCAAACGTGCTACAATAGGGATTAATCTTCTGTCATTGGCAGACAACCGCACGACGTGACTGCTGTCATCCCCGCTGAAGCAAACCTTTCAGCAACGAAGCGCTGGAAACGCCAGGGTGTGCTGCTCGACCGAAACCGGCCGAGGCGGAAATGGTTGTGCTACCAGAAGTAATCAGCATCCAATGGCGCATGCTGACAGACGAGGCGCCATTGCACCGCAATGTCGCGGATCAGGCGTGGTGAATTCCTCCCCAGGAAAGGGGAGAGCCATGAGTGAGCCAGAACGGCCGAACGACCTGTCGTACAATCCCTCATCACTTGCCTCGCTGATCGTGCTCATGCTGGGGTTCGCTCTGACCCTTGCTGTCACCAATGTTGGCCTCTTTCTTGCCAGCGGCAACCTGACCGGCGCAGCAATCGCCGTCATTGCCGCAATCGCTGGACTGCTGCTCGCCCTGGCGCGTCGCCTGGCATTGCGGCGACGGCGCCACGCGGCAGTGATGATCTTTGCTGTAACCCTCTCATTGGGCGCAATAGCAGTTGTGTGGATCGAACCGGCCAGCGTGCCGGTTGCAGTGCTGATCCCGCCGCTCATTCTGATCAGCACGCTCCAGTACCTCCGCAGTCACGAGGTCGGACCCCTGATCTTCTTCACCTGTCTTGTTGCAGTGGTCCTCGCCATTGAGAGCGAGGTGGCGCGGCCATGGTTCACCTCGCAGGCGCCGCTCGCGCCTGCGCTGCGTATTACGGCGTTGGTCGGCGCTGTTCTTTTGCTGGCAGTGATCCTCTGGCGCTTCGGCGCCCGCCTCCACGCTACGCTGGCGCGCCTCGAAGCCGCCAATGCTGCACTGCGCGACAGCGAAGCGCGGTATCGCTCTGTCGTTGAGGAACAGACCGACCTGATCTGTCGCTCCCGACCCGACGGCATTGTGACGCTGGTCAATGAGGCCAGTTGCCGCTACTGGGGGCTGAAACGTGATGAGATTATCGGCAGCGACCTGCGGCGGTTCGTCCATCCCGACGACATTCCGCACCTTAATCGTCATCTGGAGTCGCTCACTCCCGAGGCGCCAGTGGGAACGATTGAACATCGGGTCATTCTGCCAAACGGCGAGGTGCGCTGGCAACGATGGACCAACCGTGCGCTCTACGATGGCGAGCGCCTGATCGGATATCAATCGGTCGGACGCGACATCACCGAACGCAAGCGCGTCGAAGAACAATTGTTCCGCAGCGAGCGTCAGTTCAAGGCTATTGCCGAAAATGCACCCGATATTATTTCGCGGTATGACCTCCAGGGCCGCTACCTGTATGTCAACCCGGCGTTCGAACAGGCGACCGGAACGACCAGCGCAGAAATCGTGGGCAAAACGCAGCGTGAACGTGGCATTCCTGAACATATTGCTCAATTATGGGATGCCTGTTTCCAGGCTGCCATCGAGACCCAATCCGTTCAAACGATAGAATTCGATCTCCAGATGCCATCGGGCCATCGTTTCTATGAGTCGCGCATCGTGCCTGAACTCGGTCCCGATGGCAATGTCGAGTCCTTGCTAGCCATATCACGCGATGTGACCGAACGCCGGAAGCACGAACTTGTCATGCAGCATCGTCAGAAACTTGAAAGTATGGGAGTTATGGCGCAGGGCATTGCTCACGAGTTCAACAATCTGCTGGGCATTATACTGAACAACGCCGAACTCGCTCTCACGACGCTTCCGCCGCAGTCGCCGGAGCGTCTGTCAATTGAAGCGATTACCTGCGCTAGTCGACGTGCAGCGGCGATCACGCGTCAGATGCTGACCTATGTGGGGCATCATCCGTTGCAAACCTCCCTTCTGAGCCTTAATGATCTGATCAGAGAGATGGCGGACCTCCTTCAGGCCTCGATCACAAAGAGCGCCTCGCTAGTCTATCGCCTGTGCGACCACGATCCAATCGTGGAGGGAGATGCTGCCCAACTGCGACAGGTGCTCCTCAACCTGACGATCAACGCCGCAGAGGCGATTGGTGATCGATCCGGCGAAGTCGTGGTCTCAACCGATGTGCGTTTTGTTGATCGTACATTCCTGGCAACAACGGTCGGAACGTCCGATCTGCCTGATGGAACATATGCGGTGCTCTCTGTGAGCGATAATGGGTGCGGCATGGATGCAGCCACGCTTGAGCGGATCTTCGATCCCTTCTTCAGCACTAAATTCATCGGACGCGGTCTGGGGCTGCCAGCAACATTGGGCATCGTGCGCGGACATCGTGGCGCCATTCATGTCGCCAGTGCGCCTGGCGAAGGAACGACGATCTCCGTCTTTCTGCCGATAGTCCACCAACCGCTCGTGCGCACCAGCTTCTCTTCTCAAACGCCCCTGGCAGCATACCCGGATTATCAAAAGATATTTCTGGTCGTCGACGATGAAGAGAGCGTGCGCGCCGTTGCCGCGCGTATGCTGGAGTGGATGGGGCATCCCGTGCTCACAACCGACCACGCCGAAACGGCTGTCATCCTCGCCCGACAACACCGACAACACCTGGCGTGTATTCTGCTCGATGCAACAATGCCCGATCGCGATCTCTACGAGACCGTCAGGGATCTCCGTCAGGCGTGCCCTGACACTCCAATCGTGCTGATGAGCGGCTACACTGAGGATATTGCCATTCGGCGCTTCTCCCGCCTGGGTCTGAACGGTTTCCTGCAAAAGCCGTTCACCTCGCAAGAATTGCGCGATGCCATCGATTATGCACTGGCGGCGATCTGAGCGCCACACATCAGCGAGCGCCAGAGGCGATCACAACGCCTGCACCGCTGCGGGCTAATGAAGATTAAGTATTTATTTGGGTATACCACCAGCGGCGCGCGCCCTTCGACCCTTCGACAGGCTCAGGGCGCGGGCGGCGCCGTATGCCGGATTTAATGCCTAATGCTCATAAGCCCTCGCTCAGTACATTGAAGCCCTGAAGGGGCTTTTACGATCTCAGCCAGGGCTTCAGCCCAAAGCGCCCAGGAATGCTGGACCATTTGCTTAATCCTCTATCGATCGCTGGCAGCCGCAGCGTCGGTTCCTGACACACCATGCCTGCACTCCAGCACCCGGCGCCATGGGCAGGTTTGATGGGCGCGATCAGGGGAAGAAGCCTGCGCCAGATGTGCTTATGTCGGGTATAATCCCGACATCTTATGAAATGGTCGTCCCAACATCGTTCTGATCGACGCCTTGTGGCGCATCTGCCGCTCCTGACGCTCCTGGCAGCAGCGGCGATCTTCCGTATTGCGCTGTGGGGGTCGCTGCCCCGGCAGGGGCTGATATCTGACGAGGGTGAATATCTTTCTTCTGCCTGGTGGCTAGCGCATGGACGCGGTTTCGACTGGCACCAGGGATATCTCTGGACGCGCGCGCCGCTCTATCCGCTCTTCCTGGCAGCGCACGTGTTCGTTTTCGGCAATCATCCCGCTGCAATCGTTGTAACCCAAACCGTGCTGAGCCTGATCAGCATCGCGCTGATCTATGCGCTCGCCCGACAGATTGCGCCGCTCGATCTGAAAGCGGCGCCCTTGATCGCGGCTGCCCTCGCTGGCGTCTATTTTCCCTTCGTCATCTACCCGCAGATGATGCTCTCCGAGACGCTGTATATCTGTCTTGTGCTCGGCGGCACGCTTGCGCTTCTTCGCAGCGATGCGCCAGCGACGTGCGCGTGGTCTGGTCATTCGCTGCATGCCAGGCATACGCTCTTCGGCGTCATCGTTGCTGGCGTGCTGTTCGGGCTGGCGACGCTTACCCGCAGCCAGACGCTCCTGGCGCTGCCGGTGATCGCTGGATGGGTAGTGTTTGTCTGGCGGCGCAACCTGCGGCATGCGCTGGTGTTCCTGCCGGTTGCGATGATGGTTATTGCGCCCTGGACAGTATACAACTCGCGGATCTACGGCGGGCTGATTCTGGTGGATACCAGCGGCGCGTTCAACCTGCTCATCGGTGCGTGGTCAGCGCACGACGGCGAGCGACGCGATGCACCGACACGCGATTTCGTGCTGGCGATGTTTCCCGATCAGCACGCAGCGCCGCCTGCCGATACCTGCCTTCCCCATCCCGGACCACAACCGAGCCAGGCAGACCGCCAGGCTGCCATGGTCCGCGAAGGTCTCTGTCTGATTGCTGATCGTCCGATGGCGTTCGTTCAAAAATCGCTGATCGAACTTGTTGACCTGTTCCGCATCAATTACACTGGCGCCGAACGCCTGACCGACGGATTCTCGACCGGTCGCCTGCCAATCTGGTACGTTCTGATGACGTTTCTGCTCGACGATACGCTGTATGTGCTCGCCCTGCCGCTGGGAGTCCTCGGATGGGCATTGGTGCGTCGCTTTCCGCCTGACCCAGGAGCGTCGGCGTCATTTGTCGGGATCTGGCTCGTTTTTAACATCCTGCTGGCGCCGCTGTTGTTCGCCATCAATCGCTTTCGCATGCCGCTGCTGCCATTTCTCTTTATTCTGGCGGCGATAGCGATCAACGCGCTCTTTCGCCGCCGTAATCTTCTGGTTGACACGTTACGCACGCGCTATGGCATCGCCTGCAGCGTGCTCGCTGGAGCGCTGACCCTGATCGCCGCCTCTCCCCACGCCTATCTGGAGCCGCGCCCGCCGGGCAGCGACTCGCAGTGGGCATCGTACCTTGGACCGTATCCGTCGAGCCTGGCGATCACAGGTATCGCCATTGCGACGCGCCCGCTCGCGTGGGATGACGATCGTTTTCTGGCAGCGCTGCGGTCCGGCGACTTTGCTGCTGCCAAAGCCATTCTGCATCACGGAACGCCGGGCCGTGACACGACGCGGTTGGGCGCCGCACTGATAGCCGCACATCAGGGTCGATACCGCGAGGCGCTGGCATTACTGCCGCCGCCTGATACGCTCGTTGCTACAGGAGACGTGCCGGGCAGCGTGCTCCGCGGCGATCTGCTGCGTAGAATCGGTGACGAAGCGGGCGCGCGTGCAACGTTCACCCCACAGTATGTTGACGCGGCTAACCCGGTCGAATGGGCGTGGAACTGGTTGCGCCCTATACCAACCCGCGTGATCGATCTGGGGGGAAACCTCGATCTGGGGTATATTCGCGGTTGTTACCTGGGCGAAGGTGATGCTGCTGAACGGAGGACTTATCGCTGGTGCACTGATGGCGCGCTGCTACGCTTCCCCGGCGCCGGACGCGTATATCCGCAACGCCTGATGTTTACCGTTGATGGTCGCGGATGGCCTGTTGATCTGCGTCCAGCGTCGCCAGTGCGGGTTTTGCTTGCTGGAAATGAGATCGGCGCCTTCCCTGCCAACCCGGATGGCGTGCGCACGTTCGAGATTGCTTTACCTCCATTGCCAGAGGGCGGCGATGTTGTTATCGAACTGCGCGGTCCTGCCTTCGTTCCCGATGCGGCGCGCTACCTGAGCCAGCAGGGCGAAGCAGCCGTCGGTCAGGTGCACTGGCTGATGGTTCGGCTGGATCGGGTTGAGATTGGGCTATGACGCTGATCAGACGTTTCACACAACCAGATCATCCTGGCATCGCCCACATCCCGACCATCATCGGGTTGATCGGGCTTGCGCTGGTGTTGCGGCTGCTGGTGTGGCGCTGGCATGAGCTGTATCCGCTGGGAGGCGATGAACAGGAATACCTGAACCAGGCGCTGACGCTGCTGCGCACGCGGCAGTACATCGAATTGCGCCTGATGCGCCCGCCGCTCTACGCCGTCTTTCTGGCGGCGTGCATCGTTGCATTCGACCTGCTGATCCAGAACCTGCGCCTGGTGCAGGCAGTCATCAGTGCGTTGACCGTGGCGCCGCTCTATGTTCTGACGCTCCGCCTGTTTGGCGACCGGCGCATTGCTATCGTCGCCGGGCTGCTGGCAGCGCTGAACTACACGCTGGCGTTTACTGCCACTGAATTGCTGACCGAAACCCTGTTTCTTTTCGGGTTGACGATCATCTTCGCACTGCTGTCGCACAGCGCGTCTGCCTCACGATGGACGCCTCTTTTCGCCGGAGTATGTCTGGGCGCGCTATCACTTTTGCGATCAGTTGCGCTGCCGCTGCTGGCACTGGGAGCGGTCTGGCTGTTCATAAGCGTCGGAAAGCGCGCCGTGGCAACCTTCGTCCTTGCCGCCATACTGGTCATCTCGCCGTGGACGCTGCGCAATTACCTGACCTACGGCGCAATTATCATCGTTGATACTACCGGCGCGGAAAATCTCTGGCTTGATAACGATCCTGCCGGTCGTGAAGCAGTCAAACGCCAGTTATACGCCCTTGGCGACGATATGGCGGCGCGGCAGCGCCTGGCAGCCAAACGCGGGATTGCCGTCATTCTCGCCAACCCCGATCACGTCGCCGCCAAGGTCTGGCGCGAGGCGCGCCTTTTCACCGCGCTCCAGTTCTTCGACGATATGCGCGGCCGTCCGGCGATCTGGGTTCCGCCATTGCAGGTCTGGCTGCGCCTGATCCTCGGCGATGGTCTCTGGCTCGTCATCCTGCTCAGCGGCGCGGCTGGACTCTGGCTGGCGCCAGCGCGTCGCTGGACGCTCATGATTGCCGCACCATGGACGCTCTACGTCGTACTGACGATGCTGATCTTTCACGTCGAACCGCGCTACCGGCTCCCGATCTATCCGGCGCTCGTCTCATACGCCGCGTGGGTGATCACGCGCCTGAGCGCGTGGCGAGCGCCGACGCAACGCCGTACACTGGCAGTGATGGCTGCTTTGGCGACATCCATCGCTTTGATGGCTGTGATGATCGCCCATCGTCCCTATCCGTCGGAAGCGTTGATG
>JANWXL010000197.1 GCA_025055265.1 Roseiflexus sp. | reverse complement strand
GCTTATCCACGCAGATCCCGTCTCCTGGATATAACGCTTGACCAGTGCGCTGCTGTCCAGATAGTAATCCGTCACTTAGCGCCGCTCCTCGATGATCGTCTGCGAGACCGGCTCGCCTTGAGTCTGGACGAACGGTTGTCTGGAAACGTCTTCGCGGGAGGATGTCTTGATTTTCTTGACCAATCCGGCAGCCAGCAGAGAATGGTAGAACATTTGACGTTTGCCTATCTCTTCGTGAGAAGCCAACCGCTCTTGCACGACCTGGCTGACCTGAAGCAATTCGTGTGGTTCAAGATGCTTGAGAGACTCAAGCACCTGGGAAAGCATCGTCTGGGACATCTTTGATCTCCTTTGTTTCTTTGCACAATTGTACCACATCCAGCCGCTGCACAGTCACAACGGCTTTGTAGGCGGGCACGCCCGAGCCGGGATCGCGGCGATGGGACGCGATCAGGACGTTGCCTTCGGGCCAGTGGACCTGGACGTTGCGCGGTTTCATTGGCGCGTACTTCACCCGCGCCCGCATTTCGCCCGCCTCAGACCGGATGACCACCAGATCGCCTTCGCGCACGCCGAGCGCGGCAGCATCGTCCGGGTTGATGAGCATGTCGTCGCGCCGCGCGCCGTTGAGCGGGTCGCGTTCGCCGTGGATGAGTGAGTTGAACTGCTTGCCGCGGCGCGTTCGGAGCAGAAAGGCGTCGTCCGGCAGCGACGTGTCCGGGGGCGTCAGCGGCGTCATTACCGCGCGACCGTCAGGCGTGGCAAAGACTCCATCACGACACAGAATGCGCCCGCCCCACTGCACGTGGTCGCCTGCGCGCTGCAGCCGCTGGATGCCATCGTACTCCGGCACGATGCGCGCAATTTCATCGCGGATCTGCTGCCCGCTTTCAAAGTGAATGAGATGGGCGCGTTCCGGCGCCACCCGTTCCGCCACCCGCATGAAGATCTCCCACTCGCTGCGCGCCTCCGCTGGCGGCGGCACGATCTGCGGCGAGAAGATGATCTCACGCTCGGTGCTGGTCTCGGTTCCGCCATCGCGCTGCTCGTAGCGCGTGGCGGCTGGCAACAGAATGACGGTATCTGCCGGATCGACAAGCATCTGCGAGGTAAGGATGATATCCTGATGCACGCGCAGCGTCGGACGCGCCAGCGCCGCGCGGATGTACTCCGGGTCGGGCAGGGTGTCGAGGAAATTGCCGCCTGCCGCGTAGAAGACGTCAACCTCGCCAGTATGCGCTGCATCGAGCATATCGCCGCAGGTCAGTCCCTTCCACGCCGGTACGTCGAACCCCCACTGCGCGCTCAACCAGCGCGCCTGCTCGTCGTTCACCGGTCGTCCGCCAGGGAAGGTAGTGGACGTGCATCCCATCTCGCCGCCTCCCTGGACGCCACTGTGCCCGCGGATCGGCATGACGCCGCAGAACTCGCGCCCGATAAAGCCGCGCGCCAGCGCCAGATTCAGGATCGCTTTGACGTTTTCGACGCCGTGTTCGTGCTGCGTGATCCCCATGCTCCAGACGAAAACTGCGCTCTTCGCCTGCGCCAGAATTTCAGCAAATGCGCGCATCTCCTCGCAACTGGCGCCGCTGATGCGCTCCAGCATGTCCCACGATTGCGTTTCAAGGTGCGCTTTTACCTGTGGAAAACCGCTGGTGTGCTCTGCAATGAAGGCATGGTCGAGCCAGTCGTTTTCGATCAGATGCCTGAGCGTTCCGTTCAGGAACGCAATATCGCCGCCGGTATGGATCTGGAAGAAACGGTCAGCAAGACGGGTGCCAAACAACGCGCTCTCGAAGACGCTCGGCACCCAGTAGCGTTCCAGCCCCGGCTCACGGTATGGGTTTACCACAAAAATGCGCGTGCCCCGTTGCTTCGCATAGTAGAGATATTTGGTTGTGACCGGCTGGTTATTTGGCGTGTCGCTGCCAATGAAGATCAACGCATCGGTTCCGATCCAGTCGCGGTAACTGCAGGTCGAAGCGGCCACGCCGAGCGCCTGTTTCATGGCGGTCGTACTGGGAGCATGGCACAGCCGCGCGGCGTTGTCCACATTGTTCGTACCCAGAAAACGCGCCGCTTTCTGCGCCACGTAGTATGTTTCGTTGGTAATGCCGCGCGAGGTCAGGTAGAATGCCACGCGCCGCGGATCGGTCGCGCGGATGCGGTCGGCGATCAGGTCGAGCGCCTGGTCCCACGTGATGCGCCGGAATCCGGCATCGCCGCGTTGGCGGATCATCGGATAGGGCAGGCGACCGAGGGCGCGCAATTGCCGACCGTTCAACGTGCGCAGTCTGGCGACATCGTCGAGCTGGCGGATGTCGAGCGGCGGCATGGTGTTGAGACGCAGCAGATGCAGTCGCACCGTGCAGAGATGGATGCCGTCCATCGTAAAATCGCGCAGACCGGTTGTGCCGAGGGCGCACCCATCGCACACGCCGTCGCGCAGGATGCGCCACGCAGCGCCGAGATTATCGCGGTTCTCCCAGACGGCGCGGACAATTTCCCAGTAATGGTTTGGCTTCACATAGCCCAGCCCATTGGGAACGAGGCTGACCCATGTGGCGGGGTTGAAGCTGCGCAGTTTCATAGCGCCTCCTTGGCGGTTGCGGAGAAAAAGGGGACGACTACTGCGTATTGTACCAGCAGGAAGCGCCGCTTGTCAGGGCTGTCGGACCATCCCGCTCCGATATGCTATAATGCATCACGCGCCGTCTGATAACGGATAGGGGGGCGCATGAATCTGATCGACATTTTGTTCCTGCTTGGCGTGCTTGGCGGACTGGCCCTTGGCTTCTTCCAGGGCACTATCAGGCTGGCAATTGCCATCGTTTCGTTTTACATCAGCATTATCCTGGCAAGTCTCTACTTCCAGGCGCTTGGGCGGTTTTTCCGCGAACGCTTCGGCACATCGTTCGATGTCGCGCAGATTGTCGCATTCGGTGTGATCCTGCTGGTTGCGTTCCTGCTGATTACGACCGCTGGCCTGTACACTTTTCGCTACGCCAAAATGCCCGCCAGCCTGGACTTCGTCGACAAAATTGTCGGTACGCTGCTCGGTCTGGTGCTGGGGGCGTTGTTCCTGGGGATGCTCGCCATTCTGCTCGAGCAACTGTTTGTGTTCCGCGATACGGCGGGGACGGTGACGTTTCCGATTGTCAAGGCGTTTCAGAGCGGGGTGCGCGGCTCGGTGCTTGTCCAGTTCTTCGCCAACAATATTCTGCCGCTGATCTATGAAACGGTGAGGCCGATCCTGCCGCGCGAAACCGAAATAATCTTTCTCATTCGATGATCATCCAGGCAGCACGGTCCTGCCTGCGTTGCTGAGGTCCTTTCTGTGGCTATCGCCCTCCAGACGCTCGAAACCCTTGAGTTTCCCAAAGTTCGTCAGCATCTCGCGCGTTACACTGCGTTCTCAGTGTCGCGCGAGATGGCGTTGAGCCTGACGCCGTCGGTCGACCCGGTTGAGGTGCGCCAACGCCTGCGCCTGACTGATGAAGCGCGCCGCCTGATCGATGAGATGCCTGACCTCACGATTGGCGGCGCGCGCGACGTGCGTCCGGCGGCTGGTCTGGCGCGGCGCGGCGGGGTGTGTGATGCGGCAACGCTCCTCGACATCGCAGCAACGCTTGCCAGTGCGCGTCGTCTGCGCACAACGCTGCTGAAACTCGATCCAGAAGCGTTTCCGCTCCTCCGCGAGATTGCCGCCGATCTGCCGCTTTTGCCGGAGATCGAGGATGCCATTGCGCGCGCCATTGGCGATGATGGTCAGGTGCTCGACAGCGCCAGCGCCAAACTGGCGCGGCTGCGCGCAGAGGTGCGCACTGCCTTCAACCGCCTGCAGGAAAAGCTCCACAACCTGATTATGTCTTACGGCGATGCGCTGCAGGAGCCGATCATCACGGTGCGCAACGGGCGCTACGTGATTCCGGTGAAAGCCACGCACCGCCGCGCCATTCGCGGTCTGGTGCACGATCAGTCGGCAAGCGGCGCCACGCTGTATATCGAACCGCTGACCGTCGTCGATCTGAACAACGCCTGGCGCGAATTGCAGCTCGCCGAGCAGGCGGAAGTCGAACGCATCCTGGCGGAACTTTCGGCGCAGGTCGGCGACCACGCTGATGCGATTATCACTGGCGTCGAGACGCTGGCAACCCTCGATCTGGCGTTCGCTATGGCGCGGTACGCCGCAGCGATGCGCTGTGTGATGCCGGAGATCGCCGATGCGCCGCTGCCGCCGGATGAACCGCTGTTCCTGCTGACCGCCGCGCGCCATCCGTTGATCGACCCGCAGAAGGTTGTGCCGATCGATATGCGCCTTGGCGGTCCATTCCGCATTCTGCTGATCACAGGTCCCAACACTGGCGGCAAAACGGTTGCGCTCAAAACGACCGGTCTGCTGGCGCTGATGGCGCAGGCAGGGATGCACATTCCTGCGTCTCAACCGTCGCGTCTGCCGGTGTTCAAGCATATTTTCGCCGATATTGGCGATGAGCAGAGCATCGAGCAGAGCCTTTCGACCTTTTCGTCGCATATGACGAATATCATCCGCATTCTGCGCGCGCTGGAAGGCGGGGAATACGCTGAAACCTTCACGACAGATCCGACGCTGCGCGAGGCGGATCGCCCGTCAAATGGACGTACACTTGACGCCGATGCCCTGCCTGAACCGGAGCGCGCTGACCGCCTTCCGGCGCTAGTGTTGCTCGATGAACTCGGCGCTGGCACCGACCCTGTGGAAGGCTCAGCGCTGGCGCGCGCGATCATCGAGCGCCTGCTGGAACTTGGCGTACTCGGCGTCGCCACCACGCACTACGCCGAACTGAAAGCGTTCGCCTACGCCACGCCCGGCGTTGAGAACGCATCGGTCGAGTTCGATGTCGACACCCTTGCACCGACCTACAAACTGACCATCGGCTTGCCAGGGCGCTCGAATGCGCTGGCAATCGCAGCGCGGCTGGGGTTGTCACCGGCGTTGATTGAGCGCGCCCGCGCCGGCATGGCGCGCCAGGATGTGCAGGTCGAGGACCTGCTGGCGGGCATCCATCGCGAGCGCGACGCTGCCGCAGCCGAGTTGCAGCGCGCAGCGGAAGTGCGCGCCGATGCGGAGAAATACCGTGAACGACTTGCTGCCGAGTTGCGCGAATTCGAGGCGCGGCGCGACGAAGCCTGGCAGGCGGCGCGCGAGGAGATTGAAGCGGAGCTACGCCAGGCGCGCAGCGAGGTGCGGCGGTTGCGTGATGAGTTTCGCTCGGTGTCGGTGTCGCGCCAGTGGCTCGAAGAGGCGGAACGACGGTTACAGGAGGCGCGCGCCAGGCTCCCGGAAACGCCGCCCGGCAAATCCGCTGAGCGTGCGGCGGCGGTCGTCGAGCAGGGTCCGCGCCCGCTGCGACCTGGCGATGTCGTGCGGGTGCGTTCCGTGGGATTGACTGGTGAGATCCTTTCAATCGACGAGGAAGAGCAAACCGCTGATGTGCAGGTTGGCGGATTCCGGATGCATGTCGATCTTGATGAACTGACGCGCGAAAAGCGTGGCAACGGGCAGGAAGGGCAGCCTTCCCGTCCGATGTATGAATCGCGCGAGACATCAATCCCCGCGCCGCGCGATGTGTCGCTCGAACTCGATATGCGCGGCTGGAGAGCCGCCGATGTGCGTGACCGTCTTGATCGCTACCTGAACGACGCCTATCTCGCCGGGTTGCCATGGGTGCGGATCATTCACGGCAAGGGGACAGGCGCATTGCGGCAGGCGGTGCGCGATCTGCTCAAAGATCACAAACTGGTCGCATCGTTCAGCAGCGCCAGTGCCACGGAAGGCGGCGAAGGCGTCACCATTGTGCGCCTGCAAGAGCGGTGACCCGGCTATGTCCCAGGAGATCCTGATCTCACTCCTTCTGATCGCGCTCCTGTTGCCGCTGCTTGGCGCCATTGCGCTGCGCCTGACGCGACAGCGCCTCGATGAACGAGTGCGTCTGGCGCTGGCAGTCGTCGTCTTTGGAACGGCTTTCGGCGCAGTCTTCATCCTGGCGCGCAGTGATGCGATGAGCCTGCGCATCGCCGGATTGACCGTGATGCAGCCGATTGCCGCGCCCACAGTCGATGCGCCTGCGTCGCCGCCGACCGATGTTCCGCTGCTGCGGGAGATCGTCGCTACACCAACAATACAACCTGCGCTGGCAACAGCAACGCTGGCGCCAACCGCCGAACCGACGGCGACGCCAAAACCAACGGTAGAACCGACCGCGACCCCGGAACCAACCGCCGAACCGACGGCAACGCTGGCGCCAACCGCCGAACCGACGGCGACGCCAGCGCCAACTGCCACTCCTGCCCAGCAGGCGCGTCCACGGCGGTATGTGGTGCAACCGGGAGATACGCTGCGTGCAATCGCAGAACGCAACGGCGTGACGGTCGAAGCGCTCCTGCGCGCCAACAATCTGACGCCTGCCGCTGCCGATAACCTGCGGATTGGACAGGAGTTGATCATTCCATGACAGCAGCAACATCAGCCAGTGCACAAAGCGTGACGCTGCACTATACCCACACGCTTGACGAACAACTGCACGCCTGTCGGCTTTACCAGCGTTCGACGCGCAAGCACCTGTTTTACAAGTTTGTCGCCATTGTCGCTATCTTTACCGCCGTCTGGATCACACTTACTGCAGGAGCGCAACCGGCAGCGTTGCTGCTGCTGGCGCTTGGGTTGTTCACCTGGTTCGATCCTGTGCCGCTCCTGCTGGTCTGGTCCACCTTTCGCAGCAGCCCGGCATTGCGCCAGCCGATAGAAACCGTCTTTGATCGCAAGGGCGTCCATTTTCGCTTCGGTACAGAACGGGTCAGTCGTCCCTGGGATCGCTATCAATCGTTTGTCGAGAGCGACCGCGTCTTTGTGCTGATCCACGGTCGCTGGGCATATTCGGTAGTGCCCAAGCGCGCGTTTGCCGATCAGAAAGCAATAGACGAGTTTCGGGAACTTTTGCGGGCAAACATCCGTCGATCCAGGTAGAGGACGGCGGATCGTATGGAACAGCGTAGCACAAGTCTTCCCCTTATCATCCTGACCCTACTGACAGGCATCGCACTCGGCTGGTTCCTCAACGACCTGATGCGACGCCCTCCGGCGCCGCTGGCGCTCGAACCAACCGCGACGCCTGCTCTTGCGGCGCCGACTGCCAGCGTTTCAGTCGCGCCGACCGCACCGCTGCCCGCCGCGCCGACCGCACTGCTGCCCGCCGCGCCGACCGCACCGCTGCCCGCTGCGTCTCCCGTTCCGACTTCTGCACCCATGCTGCCGACACCTGAGCCTCTACCCGCGATCACACCACTGCCTCCGCCGCGCATTGTCGGCTATGCAGGGCATCGAGTCGCTGCGGGTGAGACGCTTGTGCAGATAGCAGAACGCTACAACAGCACCGTCGATCTTATTGAGACATACAACCGAATCGAGGCGCCGCTGCGCGCTGGAAGGGAGCTGGTGGTGCCGTTACTCGCGCCGACTGACGCGGGTGATGCGCTACTCGTCCAGCGCGGCGGCACGGAGCGCCCCTGGATCGCCCTGACCCTCGACGCCGGGGCAGGCGCAGCGCCAACGCCGCGCATTCTGGATGCGCTGCGCGAACGCGGCGTCACTATCACCTTCTTCCTGACCGGGCGCTGGATGCGCGCCAATCCCGATCTGGTGCGTCAGATGGTGGCGGATGGGCACGAACTCGCCAATCATACGGTAAACCATCCCGACCTGACGACGCTCGATGACGACGCCATCCGCCGCGAGTTGAATGAAACCGAGGCGATTCTGCGGGAGATTGCGCCGGGAGCGACGACACGCCCCTTCTTCCGTCCGCCCTACGGCGCGTACAATGAGCGGGTGTTGCGCGTGGCGCTGTCAGAAGGGTATCTGCCGGTCTACTGGACGCTCGACAGCCTGGATTCGGTCGGCGAACCGAAGACGCCGGAGTTTCTCGTCGAGCGGGTGACAGGGAAACTCAGCCCGGACGATCTGCGCGGTGCCATCATTCTGGCGCACTGCGGCAGCGATGCAACCGCCGATGCGCTGCCGGAGATTCTGGACCGGTTTGCAGCGATGGGGTTTGAGGTGCGGAAACTGTCGGATGTATTGAGATAATGTGGCGGGCGCCCCCAGGGGGGCGTTCCTACCGTACACGTTTCCGCCCTCGTAGGGGCAGGCCCCCGTGCCTGCCCCGCCCGCGATGGATCCACCCGTGGCGGGCGCCCACAGGGGGGCGCTCCTACTTGCTGTAGGCGTAGTTGGTGTACCCCGCCTCGTTCACCTTGTGCCACTCGTAGATCGCCGTGCGGAACGCTTTCCAATCCTCGTAGATCGCCTTGAAGTCGGCGTCTTTGGCGGCGAATTCGTCGTAGAGCTCGAACGCGGCTTTCTCGGCAGCTTCGAGGATTTCCCGGCTGTAGGGTTTCAGTTGGATGCCACTGTCCACTATGCGCTTGAGGGCTTCGCGGTTGCGCGCGTCATACCGCGCAAGCATCGTGATGTTCGCTTCAGCCGATGCTGTCTTGATTGCCTCCTGGTACGCCTTGGGCAGCTCATTCCACCTGTCGAGATTGACCTGCACTTCGAGCGTCGGACCTGGCTCCCACCAGCCTGGATAGTAGTAGAACTTCGCCGCCTTGTTCAGACCAAGCTTCTCATCATCATACGGTCCGACCCACTCCGCCGCGTCGACGGCGCCGGTCTGCAACGCCTGGAAGATTTCACCGCCTGGGATGACCTGCACTGTGACGCCGAGTTTGGTCAGCACCTGACCGCCGAGACCGGGAATGCGCATCTTGAGTCCCTGGAGGTCAGCGACGGTGTTGATCTCTTTACGGAACCAGCCGCCCATCTGGACACCGGTATTGCCTGCCGGGAACTGAATGACATTAAAGAGCTTGGCATACACTGCCTGCAGTTTCTCCAGCCCGCCGCCGTCGTACAGCCAGGCGTTCTGCTGCTGCGCATTGAGACCAAAGGGCAGCGAGGTGCCGAATGCAGTAACCGGGCTTTTACCGACGTAGTAGTACGACGCTGTGTGCCCAATTGGAACAGCGCCCTGCTGCACCACATCAAGCACCTGGAGACCGGGCGCCAGTTCGCCTGCGGCGCGCGGCGTGATCTTGAATTTGCCGTCGGTCATTGCCGCCACACGGTCAGCGACCGTCTTGGCTCCGCCAAAGATCGTGTCGAGTGCCACGGGCCAGCTCGTCGCCATATCCCACTCAATGGTCGGCATTTCTGTGGTTTGGGCTGGCGCCTGCGCCTGTGGCGCGGTCGCTACTGGCGCGGTCGTCGCCTGCTGCGCCGGTGCGGTCGTCGCCTGCTGCGCTGGCGCGGTCGTCGCCTGCTGGGCTGGCGTCTGCGGCGCCTGACCACACGCGGCCAGTGTGGCAGCCGTCAGGGCTGCGCTGCCCGCCGCGACGCTGCGAAGAAACACTCGTCGT
>JANWXL010000186.1 GCA_025055265.1 Roseiflexus sp. | reverse complement strand
AAGTCGCCGTTCCATCGGACGCTCGTCGCCGCGCCGCGATAGAGAAAGGCGACGCTATCGCCGATGGCGAAGGGGATTTTGTTCGCGCTTTGAAGCGCATCGAGAAAGTTCGTGATGGCGACGTGTCGGTCGTTGGCGTTTTGAATCGCCACGATGCGATTGAGCGAATCGCGGAAGGCGCGATACGAGGAAAAGTGCTGCGCGGAAACGCTCGACGCGAAAGCAAGCAGGAAAAAAAGAGCGCGAAAAACGAACTTCATTTTGGCGATGGCTTGCGGTTGAAGCGTTTTGTTGCGCCGTGATTTACGAGTTTTTGCGCGGCTTTCAAAGCGCGTCCGAAAGGGCTTGAATCGAGCAACCGCGCGCCTCTTTGCGTTTTCCGCTAACGTCATTGCGGCTGTTGGAAAAGATTGTCAATCGCAAGCGAATCAGCCCGTTTCGGCTTCGCGCATTCCAACCGATATTCGTCTCGAATTCTCCCGTCGCTTTTCAATCGGTCTAAAATCATTTCGTAGTAAGGTTTGTGCAATTCGGCGGAGATGAAATTTCTTTTGAGGGCTTTGCACAAAACGATTTCCGAACCCGACCCGCCAAAAAGAACGAAAACCGAATCGCCCTCTTTGGTGCAGGACTTGATTAGAAGCTCGACGAGTCCAAGCGGAATCTGACAAGCGTGGAAGGTTTTGTCCTTCGAGACGTTCTTCACAAGGTCGTAGTAAAGCCAAGAATACGGCATTCGTCCCGCATGCCCGTTGCGAATCCGCTCCTGAATGCGCTTGTCGTTTGGATTGAGATAGGGCTGGGCGACTTGCTCTTTGTAGAAGTGGTTGTCTTTGGATTTTGTGGCATGCAAGATGGAGCGATGCGCCGTCGTGAATTTTCGCGGGCTGTGTCCGACGTTCGTGTTATACACCCACACGTAATCGTGAACCTCGTAGGCAATCTCGTCCAACGCTCTGACGCGCAGATAGGCGTTCTGCTTCGGATAGTTGATGAAAAAAAGATTGCCCGTCGGTTTCAACACGCGCATGGATTCTCTTGCGAGTTCGCAATACCAATCAATGTAATCGTTCCACTTCGTCGTATAACTTTTCCCAGCGTAGTTGATGCCCACGTTGTAATCGGGGTCTCCGTAGACCATATCAACCGAATCGTCGGGCAACGATTTCAGCACGTTGAACACGTCGTCGTTGAAAACTTGGTTCAAGAACTTTTCCGTCATCGTTGAATGAGTTTGTAACGAGCCGATTTCAAAAGTTTGATTGAAGTGATGTCGTCGGGCGTTTCAAAGGCGTATTTCCAAAGTTTCAGATGCGACGCGCCACGCCGTTTTTGGCGGACGACATAAACGGCGAAAATATCCTCGACTTTTCCCGATAATCTCCCCGATTGCCGAGCGTTGTGATAGTAAAGGAACGGGTGATAAATCTGATAAACCGAAAAATTTTTCGGGTTGCCGTTCTTCGCTTCAAACACGCAAATGTTGCCCTCGTATTCAATCGTCAAATCAATTTCGATTTGAATCTTCTCGAGAGTTACGGAGACGTCGCCAAAGCGATAGGTCAAATTCGTTTTGGTGCGATGCGGAAAATAAGTCTTGGGTCGTTTTGAAATGTCGACATCGTCGAACTCTCTATCCGCGCCAAACGCAAAGTGATGCAAGATGCGCTGATTGTTGGCGACCGAGAGAATGTTCGATTCGCTCGCGTTGCACTCGTTCAACAGGCTTTTTCGGTATGACCACTCGATTTCTTCGTCAATGCGTTCAAACTCGTGAAACACCTTGTCGATGCCTTTTATGAACTGATGCTTGCCGTTTCCGAGGTGAATGAGCGCATAATCGCGTTCCAAACAAACACGTGGCAAAACGCGCTTGCTGTCCACTTTCGTTGCGTCAAACGGATTTTTGAATCCGTGCTTCTTGCAAACTTCTTTCACAATCTCGTTGTCAAACGCGAAGTCGTTTCGCGCTTCGCAAAGTTCAAAAAGTTCCGTCAGAGCTTTTTGCTTTTTCCCAATTGGCATCGCTTGAAGTGGTCATGGCGACCTCGCTTTTTGGGTTCGGTCGGCGTAGGCGAGAGGCATCGCCTTTCGCGCAACGCGCTCGATTTGGGCGCATTGGTTCGACGACGGCGTTTGTGGTTGAAGCGTTATTTTCGCCGAGATTTACGGTTTTTTATGCGCCTTTCAAAATGCGTCGTTCTCGCCTTTGTCGCCATCGCGCTTGCGCCGAAAAGCCTCGCTCAGAG
>JANWXL010000166.1 GCA_025055265.1 Roseiflexus sp. | reverse complement strand
CCTGGCATCTGCAGCGCGCGCCGTTGCTCGCGCCGAACGATTATCGCCTGCCGCTGTTGCGTCGCCAGGAAGCTGGCGGGCATGGGCACGGGCATCACGGCAAGGCGGCGACGAAGCATCATTGAGGTGAGAGGCGAGAGGCGGGAGGCGTGGGGCAAAAGTGAAGAGGCGCACAGTGTGGGTATCCCGCTGTTGCACTGTGCGGCGTACCCGACTGGGGCGTGGGGCAAAAGTGAAGAGGCGCACAGTGTGGGGCGAGCGGCACGAGGCACGAGGTACGAGGCACGAAGCGAGCGGCGAGCGGCACGAAGCGAGCGACGAGTGCGAGAGACGCGCAAGGCGTATTCGTTATTCGCTGCCATTCGCTTATTCGCTTCCCCATTCGTTGACCCCTTCGCTTATTCGCTTCCCCATTTGTTGACCCATTTGCTGACTGCAGAGCGGCAAGCGGCGTAAGATGGAGCCGGTGCAGTGCATCGTTGTGGAGACGTTGCAGTTTCACGTCTCTGCTCCATCTGCCGCCTGGCGTGCGCCAAAAAACATCCCACAGGCGCATGCGCCTGTGCGATGTTGACCGACGATGTCCGAATATCAATCAGGCGACCAGTTCCTCTTCGTGGGCATACTCGCGGATGGCTGGCGCCTGACGCGCACGCCGACGCGCCTTGTATTCGACTACCGCCAGCAGCTCATCCGGCGTAACGGACGCCTCAGCCGCGGCGATATCCAGCGGCATGTCGTTCGATGCACTGATGTGATACGAGCGCAGCACGCGGCGCGCCTCGGGCACACGCTCGGCAACCTCTTTGACCGTCTGCTCTTCGTAGTTCTTGTGCTGCATGGTATCCTCCTCATTCGCTTTACTCGATCACTGGGAGGGCGTCACCTGCGTCGCCGCTCCTGCGAGATTTCCGCATCACTGCGGTTCCGTTGATGTCAGTATAGCATGCGATATGGATACTTTCAACAAGAAAAGCGCCATTTTGATTGTACATTTTGCACAAATTCAAACGACGGCGGGCAATGTGGTATGATGAAGAGGCAACGCGGTACGTCATACAAAGGAGGCACGGGCATGGATTTCGCGCTCAGTGAGCAGCACGAGATGTTGCGCCAGACAGTGCGCGCATTCGCCGAGCAAGAGGTGCGACCCACGGCAGCGGCGCGCGATGAGGCGATGGAATTTCCGGTCGAACTGGTGAAGAAAATGGGACAGCTCGGCTTGATGGGCGTGGCAGTGAGCGAGCAGTATGGCGGCGCCGGGCTTGATTATGTATCGTATGCGATTGTGATCGAAGAGCTGTCGCGGGTGGACGCCTCACTCGGCGTTATTGCCTCGGTCAACAATTCGCTCGTGTGTTACGGCATCGAAACATTCGGCACCGAAGAACAGAAGCGCGAACTGCTGACGCCGCTCGCTTCAGGACGGAGACTGGGCGCATTCTCGCTCTCTGAGCCAGGCGCTGGTTCGGATGCTGCGGCGCAGAAAACGACGGCGGTGCGCGATGGCGACTATTATGTGATCAACGGGATCAAGAACTGGGTGACTAATGGCGATTATGCCGACACCATCATTCTGATGGCGATGACCGACCCCAGTAAGGGTCACCGCGGAATCACGGCGTTCCTGGTCGATCCGCGCGAGCCAGGGTGCAGCATCGTCAAAGTCGAGCACAAACTGGGCATTCGCAGCGCTCACTCGTGCCAGATGGCGTATGACAATTACCGTCTCCCGGCATGGCGACGGCTCGGCGAGGAAGGTCAGGGATTCAAAATTGCGATGACTATCCTGAACGCCGGACGGATCGGTATTGCGGCGCAGGCGGTCGGCATTGCGCAGGGAGCGTATGAAGCGGCGCTCGAATACGCCAAAATCCGTGAGCAGTTCGGCAGGCCGATCATCGAAAACCAGGCAATCGGGTTTACTCTGGCGGATATGGCGACGCGCATCAAGGCGGCGCGCCTGCTTACCTATGAAGCCGCCTGGCGCAAAGACCAGCATCTCGATTTTATTTGCGCTGCATCGATGGCGAAGCTGTACGCTTCCGAAACCGCGATGTGGACAGCAACCAAAGCGGTGCAGATTTTTGGCTCCAACGGCTATTCGAAGGAGTATCCCGTCGAGCGCTACTTCCGCGACGCCAAAATTACCGAGATTTACGAAGGCACAAGCGAAATCCAGCGCCTGGTCATTGCACGCGAAATCGCACGGTGGCGAGTCCTATGAGATATTCCGCCCGTTTGACCAGAATTGGCGCCCTGCTGTGCAGTGTGCTGGCATGCGTGTTGAGCCTCCAGTTGATGGGATTGGCGGCGGTTGATCCGCCGCGCGGCTCGCGGTGGACGGAGGCGCGCGCCCGGTGGGATGCCCGGTCGCTCAACTCCTACTATATCGTGGTACGGATCGAGGCGCTGGGAAACGTGTGCGTTCAGCGCCTCGAAGTTCGTGGCGCGTGGGTGCGCCGCGTGATTGAGAATACCTGCAACGCGTTCTGGGTCGATCCGCTGACGGTTGATGAATTATTTGCACTTGCCAGCGATATCGAGAATATTCCTGCGTCGCGCTGCACGCCATCGCCGCACGACTGCCCGTGCCACCGCGTCTTCACCCTGCGCCGTATTGAATATGATGCGGAGTATGGGTTTCCCGCCACTATTCTTGCGCGCTCTGAGGTGCGATTCCATCCAACGGCGCGCGATTTCTGGGAGCATCTCTGGCAGGAACGCCAGTTGCCGACCTGTCAACCGGCGCGGCGTCGTTTTACCGTGCAGGTGTTGTCACTGACGCCCGACTATCCAGCGCCGACCTCCGCGCTCGAGAGGATGCCGTAAGCATCTGTTCGACTCGCCATTAGCCGAACCGTCCTGTCACATAATCCTCGGTGCGCCTGTCCTTCGGATTGGTAAAGATTTCATCAGTGGCGGCGAACTCGATCAGCTCGCCAGCGCGCGTTTCACGATCCATCAGCATGAAGGCAGTCATATCGGAAACGCGCATCGCCTGCTGCATGTTGTGGGTGACGATAACGATGGTGAAACTGTCGCTCAGTTCGTGGATCAGGTCCTCGATCTTCATCGTTGCGATTGGATCAAGCGCAGAACACGGCTCGTCCATCAGGATGACTTCCGGCTCAACTGCAATTGCCCGCGCAATGCACAGACGTTGCTGTTGCCCGCCAGAGAGCGCCGTGCCCGACGCTTTGTGCAAACGGTCCTTCACCTCGTCCCACAGCGCTGCGCGCCTGAGCGCCATTTCGACCTTTTCATCGAGCGTTCGTTTGTCTCGAACCCCCTGAATGCGCAAGCCATAAGCGACATTTTCGTAGATCGATTTGACAAAAGGGTTAGGACGCTGGAAGACCATGCCGACGCGTCGTCGCAGTTTGACCGGATCGAGGTCGCCGTAGATGTTGGCGCCATCGAGCATCAACTGTCCTTCGCCGCGTGCGCCGGGGGTTCGGTCATGCATCCGGTTGATGGCGCGCAGAAAGGTGGACTTGCCGCATCCCGACGGCCCGATGATGGCAGTCACCTGATTCGATGGAATGCGAATGTTGATATTCCGCAGCGCCTGAAACGATCCATAGAAGAAATTGAAGTTAATCGCTTCTATCTTCGTTTCGTGCGTCTTCTGCGCTGCACGCTCTTTTGCCTGTGCAATGGTTTCGGCGAACCCGCTGAGTAATCGTGATCGCTGCGCTGCTTCGTCCATGCGCTCCTCTGAGAATTAATGCTTGACTATTCTACACGCCTGTCGCTATCCTACTCGTCCGCTGATATAGTCCTCAGTCCGCGGGTCGTCGGGCTGGGTGAACACCTTCGATGTCGGATTGTACTCGACCAGTACGCCGGTCGGCACGCCGTCATCAGTGTCGACCATGAAGACGGCGGTGTTATCGGAAATGCGCGCCGCCTGCTGCATGTTGTGCGTCACGATGACGATGGTGTACTGCTTGCGCAGTTCGAGGAGCAGATCCTCGATCTTCATGGTGGCGATCGGGTCGAGCGCCGAGCACGGTTCATCGAAGAGAATGACCTCTGGCGACACCGCGATGGTGCGGGCGATGCTCAGACGCTGCTGTTGCCCGCCAGAGAGGGCAGTGCCAGCCTGGTTCAATTTGTCCTTCACTTCATCCCACAGGACGGCGGCGCGCAGGCTTGCCTCAACGCGCTCCGCCAGCACCCGTTTGTTGTTGATCCCTGCCAGGCGCAAGCCGATGGCGACGTTCTCGAAGATCGAGCGGGTGCGCAGGGCGATGGGTTGCTGGAAGACCATCCCGATTTTACGGCGCACCAGCATGGGATCAACATCAGGCGCATAAATGTTTTCGCCGTTCAGGAGCACCTGACCTTCGACGCGCGCGCCAAGAATGGTTTCGTGCATGCGGTTGATGCACCGCAGCACGGTACTCTTGCCGCATCCCGATGGTCCGATGATGGCAGTGATTTTATTCGGCTCGATCGTCATATTCACGGGCCTGACTGCAAGACGTTTGCCATAGTAGGGTTTCAGGTCGCGAATAT
>JANWXL010000055.1 GCA_025055265.1 Roseiflexus sp. | reverse complement strand
CGCTGGCGTTTCTTTGGCGGCGCGACTGCGGAATGGATCCTCGACTATGCGCGCTATGATCCTGGTTTTGATCCGTCCAGGAGCGCTTTCGTGTTTCGGAGCGGATTGCTCGTGGTTTATCCTCAGGATGCAGCGCAATTCTGTACGGCAATGGCGCCGTATGAATTGTCGCTCTCAGATGTGGAACGACTCGTCGCTCTGGAAGGTGCCGCCAGCTGGCCGCTCAGCGTCGTCATTGATTTCGATGCACCCACATATATCAATGGTTTTTATGACCTTCCGTTGCACGAATATGTCCCAGAGGGATGGAACAGTTACGAAGGCGATCCGCTCGACTACGTGCCGCGTGATATCGCCAGCATCTGGCGCAGAGACGGAATCGATTGATGATTGCAATGCGGTACATGCACCGCTCTGGCGTGGCGGGTCACGCACCGCATGGGAGATGCAGGGGCACGGCGCGCCGTGCCCCTGCATCTCTCATATCCACCCGCCCCTCACCGCGCCATGATCGGGAAATGCTGCCGGTACACCGGCAACCCTGCAAGCTCGCGGTAGACCAGATAGGCGGGACGCCACCGTTCCGGTTCGCCATCGACGGCGTAACACGCTCCGCCAGGGCAGTTCTCACCTGGCTGCGGCGCACGAAACGGAATGCGCACCAGCCCCCAGCGCTGCGCGTTCGGTCCGTCCGCTGGCGGAAAATCTTCGTACTTGAACCAGAAGATGTGCGCCACATCGCCGCGCGCCGCCAGCGACACGTAGATGTCGCGCAGAAACTCCGCCTGCCCCGCCTCGGTCTGCGGCGGGATCGGCCCGCGCGGTCCGTCTGCATCGAACCCGACGTTGTACCCGATCTCGGTGATCCAGAATGGCACATTCGGATCGCCAGCCTCTGCGAGCGCCGCACGCATCCGGTTCAACCCACGGTCGACCAGCGCATCGTTCGGCGAGAGACGGACCTCCTCCGGGTACGGGTGATACCCGATGCCATCGACGGGCCAGCGACCATTGGCTTCCCTGAAATCCTGGAACGGCCTGCTCGCATACATCCGCTTCAGGTAGTCGGCATCGGTCAGGATCGTCTGGTCGCTCTTGCCATCGGTCGTGCCGCGCGGATGCAACCCGCCGGTAATGATTTCCGCGTGGGCGCAGCGGTACGGCTCCGGGCGCGGCAGCGGCGGGATGCCGCGACAGAAGCGGTACAGTTTCGTCACCATCCGCGCAACAATAACCGGATCAATACCGTCACCCGTCGGTCCATCGGGCAGGTATCGCGGCAGGCGGTTCTGCTCGTTCAGCACCTGGTACGCCGCCACCCGCTCGCCATAGCGATCTGCAATCATCAGCGCTCGTGTCAGCCACTCGTCCATGTAGCGGTTCACGCCGCCGCCATAGATCGACGTTTCGGTGAACGGTCCGGTATTGAGCAAATGCGCATCCGTGCCCTGGATCAGGTCGAAACTGAGCAACCCCAGCACCTTGAAGCCATGCCGGGGCGCCACTTCATTGATGAAGTAGTCGTTCTTGGCAATCTCGCGCTCGATGAAATCCGGCGGCAACTGCGCGTCGAGCGGCGCAGCAATCCGAAAATCGAGACGCACCCAGCGCGCTCCCATCTGCGCCAGCGCCGCTCCCATGCGATCCTGAAAGGTCTTGTTCGGCTGGCCGGGAAAGGCGGGGTTGGTGTCAAAATCGAACCAGGGATCGCGGATAACGATCCCCATCATGTCGGGTGGAACCGTGGCGGGCGCCAGCGCCGAAGGAGACCGCGCCATCGCCGGGGATGCCGTCTGTGCAGGGGCAGTCCCCGCTGCCGCCAGGATGAACGCCGCCAGGATCACGCTGATCCGTGCAAGCGACGAATATTTCCGCCGCTCTGGAAACCGTCTTTGAGCATTACTCCCGTCTGCGCGCATCGCCTTCGTCGCCAATCTCATCGATGCGCCGTCGCAACCCCACAGCAATCCCGACCGCCAGCGCACTCGACGCCACTGCCAGCGACAGCCCGATGAGCGGTCCCGCCAGGTCCTCGTCGCGCGCAGACGCAACCGCCGGCGTCACCGTCGGTTCAACCGCCAGCGCCACCGGCGGCGCCATCAACACGCCGAGCAGCGCCGCTGCAATCAGCAGGCTGACGGTCCACCACTGCGATGCACAACCCTGGTGCATGACGGCTTATTCTTCCTGCAACGACTTTGAACGCACGGAACGCATCACTTCCTGCGTTCTGCGTCGAAGCCATCTCCATCCGCATATCAACGGCGCCGGACCGCACAGAATAATCGCCAGCGCCAGAATGATCAGTAATCCGGGCAACCCTGTCTCAAGCACAGAAGCATTCCCTGTCATCGGCGACCGAAAGTGTTCAACCGTATCACGTACACCCCTCGAAACTATACCACTCATGCGCTCTTTGCAGGATAAAAACCCGGTGAGAAATTCACAACCGCGTCACCTTCACGAAGTTCGTTGCGCCGCGCGCAGCAATCGGATGCCCGCCAGTCACCACAATCTGATCGCCGGGACGCGCATACCCCTGGCCAATCAGCACGCCGCGCACCGCCGCTTCCAGATCATCGAGCCGATCAACATAAGGACTGAGCACAGGCGTCACGCCCCACACCAGACTCAACCGCCGGTAGACCGCTTCCGAGGGGGTGAAGGCGAAGATCGGCGTTTTTGGTCGCTGCCGCGCCACCAGACGGGCTGTACTGCCGCTCATCGTGAATGCCACAATCGCGGTCACCGGCAATATTTGAACGATGGCATGCACTGCCGAGCTGATTGCGGCTGCGACCGTCGGTTGCTCATGGAAGCGCCAGATGACCTCGTGGCTGTGGTCGCCGCGTCGTCCGCTGGCTTCGGCGACTTCCGCAATGCGCGCCATCATGCGCACCGCCTCAACCGGGTAGGCGCCGGTCGCCGTCTCGCCGCTGAGCATGACAGCATCCGTGCCATCGATGATCGCATTCGCCACGTCGCTCGCCTCAGCGCGCGTCGGGCGCGGGTTGCGGATCATCGAGTCGAGCATCTGCGTGGCGGTGATGACCGGTTTGCCCGCCGTGTTTGCCGCTTCAATCAGTTGCTTCTGCACGATGGGCACCTGCTCCGGCGGCATCTCGACCCCCAGATCGCCGCGCGCCACCATAATCCCGTCCGCTGCTTCCAGAATGGCTTCAAATTCGCGCAGCGCCTCTGGCTTTTCGATCTTCGCTATTACCGGCGTGGACGAGCCAGCAGCGGCAATCTGCGCCTTGATCTCCACCAGGTCCGACGCTCGACGCACGAATGAGAGCGCCACATAGTCTACGCCCTGCGCCAGACCAAACAACAGATCGTCCCGGTCCTTGTCAGTCAGCGCCGGTGCGCTGACCTCGACCCCCGGCAGGTTGATGCCCTGGTTTTCCCGCAGCTCGCCGCCAACAAGGATTTCCGTTTCGACCTCATCACTCGAGACGCGCACCACCTGCGCTTCGATCAGTCCATCGGAGATCAGAATCCGATCACCGGGACGCACATCGCGCGGCAATGCGGCATAGGTGGTGCTGACCAGGCTTGCAGTACCCGGTACGTTCCGCGTCGTAATCGTGAAACGGTCGCCAGCGCGCAGCATCACCGGCTTGCGGTCAATCAGAGGTCCGGTGCGAATCTTCGGTCCCTGCAGGTCCTGCAACAACGCCAGCGGTCGCTCCTTGCGCGCTGCGACTTCGCGCAGCATCTGAATCTGTCGAGCGTGCTCTTCGTGGGTTCCGTGGGAAAAGTTGAGGCGCGCAACATCCATCCCGGCGGTTAGCAGCCGCTCGATCACCTCAGGGCTGTTGCTGGCCGGTCCAATCGTTGCAACAATTTTTGTGCGGCGCATATGCTCCTGCTCTGTTACGGGGCAACGGTCACGAGCGGCGCCAGTTTTGCCAGCAATGCAGGACCGATGCCTTCCACCTTGCCCAGATCATCGACGGATTGAAACGGTCCCTCACGTTCGCGCCATTCAACAATCCGATTCGCCAGCACCTTGCCAATGCCTGGCAGTGCATCGAGCTCCGCTGCCGTCGCGCGGTTCAGATCGAGCAGTCCTCCAGAACCCGCGTCGGCGCCGCTTTCGTCAGGAGTCGCCTCCGCAACCGTCGCTCCATCGCCGATCCACGGCACCCGCACATGTTGACCATCAGAAATCGGCGCTGCCAGGTTGATCCGCTCAATGTCGGCATCGTCGCTCAGGCCGCCAGCCGCCAGCACCAGGTCCTTCACGCGCGCTCCAGCCGGCAACTGATACACATCCGGCGCACGCACCGCGCCGCTCACGTAGGCCACGATGAACGCGACCTTTGTCGGCGTTGCCGTGCGCTCCGACTCATCCTGGTCAGCGATGTCTTCAGCAAATGTGTCGTCGATAAATCCGGCTGTCGGTTCGTTGAGTCCTGGTTGCGTTCCTTGCGGCGTCAGGCGCTCCAGCGCCGTCTGCCCGATCAAGCCTGCACCGAGCGCAAAGAGGAATGCCGCTACAATCAGCGCCTTGCGCTGCATCAACTCGTTGAACAATCCCACAACCACGCTCCCGGGATAGAACCATCGCCACGCCAGGACGCAGCGCATGCGTCCTTCCTCATCCCATTATCCCGAAAGCGCGTCGCTACGCAACAACCTGTTGGTCACCAGCGCACGCCGTCCTTCGTACCACGCCCATCCATACCAGAAGCCTGTCGGCGCCGCCGAATCTGTGTCAGGGGTTAGGGGTTAGGGGTTAGGGGTTAGGGGTTAGGTCGCTTGACCTGTAACCTGTTTCCCTATGACCACTAATCAACCTCTCCCACCTGCCACCTTATAATTACCCCCCTCGCCACTTGCCACGCGCCACGCGCCACGTCTGCGCATCACTACTGCGGGCGTGGCGCCGCCATGCCTCTACCTGCAACCTTCCCACGTTCAACGTTCAACCCTAATCCCCTCCCAACGTGCCACGTTCAACATTCAACGTGCAACGCCTACCTGCTACCTTACCGCCTGCAATGTGCAATGTCTCCGCATCGCTACTGCGGGCGTGGCGCCGCCACGCCCCTACCTGTAACCTTCCCACATTCAACGTTCAACGTACAACGCCCATCTTCAACCTTCCCGTCTGCAACCTTCAACCTTCCCCCCTCCCCCGCTTCTTCGAGCGCGTCGTTGGGGTCGCAGCCACGCCGTTGGCGCCGGTCCTCGTCCGTTTCCCGTCGGTCGCCGGCGTTTCCGTCATTGGCGCCGCTGCAGCCGCGCCGTTCGCCTCGGTTTTTGCCCGCTTCCTGCCAGTGGTCGCCTTGGCATCCGTTGCTGCCGTCCCTGCCGCCTGCGGCTGCGATGATCCATCGGCATCGGGAGTGTACTGCGCGACTTCGTCCAGTGAATTGACCAGGTAGTCGCACTTCGGATAGCGGTTGCATCCGAAGAACGTTCGACCGAATTTGCCGCGTCGCTCGAGCAGCTCGCCCTGACCGCACTTCGGGCAGGCGATGCCGGTCGATTTCGGCAGCGGCGCCGGCTTCCCCTGTTTGTCGAGACGCCGTGTGTTTTTGCACTCCGGGTACCCGCTGCATCCCAGGAACGGACCGAAGCGGCTCTTCTTCAGCACCATCGGTCGCCCGCAGACATCACAGACAACATCGCTTATCTCCGCCGACGACGGCGCCTCCAGAACGATGCGTCCCTCACTGTCGCGGTGGAAGTTGCTCGTGAAATCGCACTCCGGGTAGCGGTTGCACGCCAGAAATTCGCCGTTCCTGCCGAACTTGACCGCCAGTTGACCCTGGCTGCACCGGGGACAGGTCAGGTCGGTCAGGATTTCTTCGCGTTTGACATTGCGCATGCTGCGCTGCGCTTCCGCCAGTTTTTGCTCGAACGGCTCATAGAACGCGCGCAGCACCGGCGTCCATTCCTTTTCTCCCTCGGCGATGTCGTCGAGTTGCTGCTCCATTTCCGATGTGAAACCGTAATCGACAATGCTCGGGAAATGCTCCACCAGCAGATCAGTGACGACTCGACCGAGCGTGGTCGGCACGAGTTTTTTATCGACAAGCTCGACATACTCGCGCTCAATGATCGTCGAGATCGTCGGCGCATAGGTCGAGGGGCGCCCGATGCCCAGCCGTTCCATTTCCTTCACCAGGCTGGCTTCAGTGAAACGCGGCGGCGGCTCGGTGAAGTGCTGCACCGGCAGTAATTGCAGCAGGTTAAGCGCTTCCCCCTCCTCCAGCAACGGCAACCGTCGCTCGCTGTCCTCATCTTCCTCGCCTTCATCCAGGCTGACATTGTAGACCGCCAGGAAGCCGGGGAACTTCAGCACCGAACCGGTGGCGCGGAAGGTGTACGGATCGTTCCCGGCGCTGCGCCCAATGTTCCGCCCGGCGCCGATGTCCACCGTTGTGCTGTCGAAGACCGCTGCTTCCATCTGGCTGGCGACGAACCGCTTCCAGATCAGATCGTACAGACGGTACTGGTCGCTCGTCAGGTACGGTTGCACCTGTTCAGGCGTGCGGCGGCTAAGGGTCGGGCGGATGGCTTCGTGCGCCTCCTGCGCTGCCTTCGCCTTCGTTTTGTAGACCGGCGGCTTCGACGGCAGGTATGCCTCGCCAAACCGCTCACGAATGACCGTGCGCGCCTCCTCCTGCGCCTCAAGCGACACATTCACGCTATCGGTGCGCATGTAGGTGATGAGACCAACCAGACCCTCATCACCGCCAATATCGACGCCTTCGTACAACTGCTGCGCCACCGTCATTGTCCGTTTGGCGGAAAAACCGAGTTTCCGCCCGGCTTCCTGCTGCAATGTGCTGGTGGTGAACGGCGGCGGCGGACTGCGACGTTTATCGCGGCGCGTCACCTTGCGGACGATATAGACGGCGCCTTCCAGATCGGCGATGATCGCCTGCGCCTGATCGCCTGTACTGATGTCGAATTTTTCGAGCTTCTTTCCGGCGCGCTCGATCAAAATGGCGCGGAAGGCGTCACGCCGCGCGTCGCTCGCGTTCTGCTTCAGCAGGTCGGCTTCGATGGTCCAGTACTCTTGCGGAACGAACGCCTCGATCTCGCGCTCGCGCTCAACGATCAGGCGCACTGCCACCGACTGCACCCGCCCCGCCGATAATCCGCGCCGCACCTTGTCCCACAGCAGCGGCGAGAGTTTGTAGCCCACCAGACGATCCAGCACACGCCGCGCCTGCTGCGCATCAACCAGCCGGCGGTCGATGTCGCGCGGCGACGCCATGGCGTTGCGCACCGCGCCGGGCGTGATTTCGGTGAACACAACACGGTACACCGGCTTATCGTGCGGGATCTTCGCCGCCTCGGTGATGTGCCAGGCAATCGCTTCGCCCTCGCGATCCGGGTCGGTCGCCAGGTAGACGGCATCCGCCTGGCGGATTGATTTGCGCAGACTGGCGACAATTTTCTCCTTGCCCGGCGAAATCTCGTACACCGGCGCAAAGTCCGCATCCAGATTGACGCCGAGATCGCTCTTTGGCAGATCGCGCACGTGCCCCATCGACGCCTCGACCCGGTACCCCGAACCAAGATACTTCTGAATGGTGCGCGCCTTTGCTGGCGACTCGACAATCACCAGTTTTTCGCCCATATTCTGTCCAGTTCCAGATGGTTAAGAAATTGTTGCGAAAGCATGCGTCATGCGATCTCCCACCCGTGCCACTATAGAGGTTGCTGATCGGCTTGTCAAGAGTGCATCCGCTGCGTGCTATAATGCGGCGCCTGTTGATCTGCACCGGACATTGGCAGGGTCGGCAGGGGCAGGTCTCAGACCTGCCCGTACGGGCAGGTCTGAGACCTGCCCCTACTCGGTTCTCAACCACGTGACCATTGTCATTCTCACATTCACCATTCTGGCTCTCATTCTGGTCGGCGCGCTCATCTCCCGCGCGCTGCCTGCCGCATATCACGCGGACGACCTGCTCGAACGATACTTCGAGTACGCCCTGATCGGCGCGTTGCTCAACGGCTGGCTGGCGTTCACCCTGGCGCAGATCGGCATCTTCTCCGCGCCGCTGCATGCCGCCATTATCATCGTGCTCTGCGCCATCGCCCTGCTGATCGGGCGCCGCCGCCAAATGCCCGGCGCCACGACCGCACCAGCGGATGTGTGGAGGCGGTGCATTGCCTGGTACAGGCGGTGCAATGCAACGCCTCCATGGCACAGGCGTTGCATTGCAACGCCTCTACCATCCCTCCTCCTCGCCGCTCTCCTCTTCCTCTTCGCTCTCCTCGTTTCCCGTCCCTTTGAGACGATCATCGGCGTGCGCGACGCTGGCGTGTATGCCAATGCCGGGTTCATCATGGCGCGCACCGGTTCGCTGACCTTCGCCGATCCGCTGGTGGCGCAGATCGCCGCCGACCAGCAGTCGTCTGATCCGGCGCTCGCCGATGCTGCGCGCCAGGCGGAAACCAACTTCCTCGGCGTGCAGAATCCGCAGCGTTTCATCGCCACGCGCCTGCGCGCCGCCGGGTTCTTTATCGACCAGGGCGACCTTGCGCGCGGGCGCATCGTGCCGCAGGGGTTGCACCTCTTCTCCGCCTGGATCGGACTGATCGCCGCGTTCTTTGGACTGCACGCCGGGCTGCTCGCGCCCGCCGTCACCGGCCTGCTCGGCGTCTGGAGCGTCGCCATGCTTGCCCGCCGCATCGCTGGCGCATGGGTGGCGCTCCTGGCAGCGATCTTCCTGGCGCTCAACGCCGTTCAGGTGTGGTTCAGCCGCTATACCACCGCTGAAACCACGGCGCAATTCCTGGTCTTCGCCGGTCTCTACGCCTTTGCGGTCGCCTTTGGTCGTTCCACATCCAACGTCCAACGTTCAACGTTTCTCGCCCTCCTCGCCGGGCTGGCGTTCGGGCAACTCGCGCTGACGCGCATCGAATTCTTTCTCGTCCTGGGTCCGGCGGCGCTCTACCTGATCTTCGTCTGGCTCGCGCGCCGCTGGACGCCGCCGCACACGGCGCTGCTGGCTGGCTCAGGAGCGATGGTGTTGCACGCCGGATTGCAGATTGCATTTCTGGCGCGCGCCTACTTCTTCGATACGCTCTTCGCCCGTCTCCAGGATTTTGCGCTCACCGCCGCGCTCGCGCTGCCGTTTCTCACCCCGACCCTGCGCCAGGTCTACCTGTTGCGCCCCTGCTCGCGCCTGACGATGCAACCCTGCCCGCCGATCGCTGGCATGCCGCCGACTGCCGACGCGCCGCTGAACTGGTCCCGCATCGGCATCGAGGCGCTGATCGTCGTGGTGATTGTCGCTGCCTTGATTGCGATCCGCCGCCTGAACCTGATCTCCCGCGTGACGCCGCCGCTGGCGCGCCTGAGTCGCCCGCTGCGCCTGGTCGCTGCCATTGCTGTCATCGGTTTTGGCGGATATGCGTACCTGATCCGTCCGCAGATCCTGTCGCTGCCGGTCGTCGCTGCGCTCCCCGCGTGCCTTTCCCCTGAACAATTGACCAAACCGCAGGGCGCATGCCTGACGTTGCAGGGGTATGTCGGCGCGCCGATTGCGACGCCAGCCTACGTCGATCCGCTCGCAGCGTGGCTTGACCGCGCCATCGGCGCTCTGCGCGGTCGTGCGACCCCGCCGCTGGATGAGTGTATCGCGCTGCGCCGCGCCACACTGCCGCCAGCCGCCGATGGACGCACGATGCCGGAAGTCATCCGCGACGGGTTGATCGATCAAACGAAGGTTGCCCCGGAAACCCTCACCATCCTCCGCGCCTGCGACCGCTATGTGCTGCGCGACCTGTTCGGCGCAGCACAGGCGAACCTGGTGCGCCTGGGATGGTATCTGTCGCCGCTGGGCATCGCTCTCGCGCTCACTGGCCTGGCGCTGATGGTCCACCGCGCCGACTCGACCTCCTGGCTGTTTCTGGTCATCGCCGCCGTCGCATCGGTGGTGTTTCTCCGGTTGACCTACGGAACCAGCGACCAGCACTACGTCTACATCATGCGCCGCTACGTCCCGCACGTCTACCCGGCGTTCGCCATCGGCATCGCCTACGCCATCGCCTGTATGTCGTTCAACGTGCGATCCTTCGCATCGCGTGCGGTGGAGACGTTGCAATGCAACGTCTCTCCGGTCATCCGCATCCTCCTCATCCTCGCCCTCGTCCTGTTCCTGGTCGTCACCGGACGACCGATCTTCCGCCACGTCGAATACGCTGGCGCGCTGGAACAGATCGGGACAATGGCAGACCAATTCGATCCGGGCGCTATCGTCCTCATGCGCGGCGGCGCGCCGTCGTTTGCGCAGGCGCGCGACATCCCCGACCTGCTCGCCACGCCGCTCACCTTCGCCTTTGGCGTTGACGCATTTGCGCTAAAGAGCCGTGATCCCGGACGGTACGCGCCGCAACTGGCGCGTTACATTCGCCGCTGGCACGATCAGGGGCGACCGGTGTACCTGGCGATCAGCGCGAGCGGCGCGGTTGCGCTGCCGGGATGGCGGCTCGAACCGGCGGGACGGCTGCGCCTCGATCTGCCGGAGTATGAGCAGCCTACCGATCACAAACCGTCGGCTGTCCAGCGGTTCACCCTCGACTTCGCCCTCTATCGTCTGTTGCCGGAAGAACAGGCAGCGCCGCTGCTGCCGCTCACCATCGCCCCCGACGACTACGCCTACCAGGTGCGCGGCATCTACCGCGCCGAGCGCATCGGCGACCGCCTGATCGCCTGGACCGACGGCGACGCGCTCTTCCGCCTGCCCGCGCCGACAACCAGACCGCTGACCATTACCGTGACGCTTGCCGCCGGTATACGACCAGCAGCGCTCACCAGCGCAACCTGCCTGGCGCTCGCCGCCGAACCCGGCGCCTCCGCCGATGAAGCGGCGCAGGCGGTATTCACCACGCCGATCTGCGTCACCCCCGGCGCCGAACCGCTCACTGTTGCGCTCACCGCCGACCCGCGCATCCTGCCGCGCTCACCGACAGGTCATATCCTGTTGCGTGTGCAGACCCCGCCGTTCATCCCCGCCCGCGACGACCCCGCAAGCCACGACCCGCGCCGCCTGGGGGTGCAAATTCTGGACGTGGGGATTGGGGGATCCTGAGAACCAAGAACCGAGAACCGAGAACCGAGAACCAAGAATCGGGAACCAGGAATCGGGAACCGAGAACCGGTTGTAAGGGTTAGGGGTTAAGGGTTAGGGGTCAGGCATTCCTTCCCATCTTCAACCTTCAACACTTACCCCCTTCCCGCATTCGACGTTCAACGTTCAACATTCAACGTTCAACCTTCAACCTTCAACCATCCGTCATCAAACTGTAATCTCCGATCTGTCTCAGGACTAACGGACTATTGAGCGCACATCCCCCGCTCTCTATAATGCCATCAGAGGGTGTAGACCGAAGGGACGCAGCATGTCCAGGCGATCAACAGGTCAATCGCTGGTCGAGATGGCGCTGATTGCGCCGATCCTGCTCGCATTTCTGTTTGCGATCGTGGATCTCGGCTACTACATCTGGGGCTATTCGACGCTCTTCAGCGCTGCGCGCGCGGGGGCGGAGGTCGCGTCGCAACTGCCGCCCTACCCGTCGCGCCTGGCGTTGCGCGGTCAGGGCGACGCGCGCTGGGCTGATGATCCCTGCGTGCGGCGCATCCTGGAAGTAACCAACGACTCGACGGGTTTCTTCCCGGTCAATGCCAGCCAGGTGACTATTCTCTACCCCAACACGCTCGACCCGAACCCGCGACGGTTGGGAGGAACAATTGAAGTGCAGATCGACTATGTCATCGAGCCGTTGACACCGCTCGTCAGTTTCATCAACACAATGCTGGGCGACAACGGCACGATGCGCATCAGAGTGACGGCGCAGCGCACAATCGAAAGTTTGGGCAACAATCCCAACTTCGCCAATGGCATTGCCTGTACGGAACCGCAACCGTAGCCGACAGACTGACAGGCAAGGGAGAATCACTATGGCACGACGATTTCAACCCGGACAGGCGCTCGTCGAGTTTGTCATCGCCTCGACGCTCATCCTGCTGCTGCTGGCGGCTGCGGTCGATATTGGCCTGCTCTTCTTCAACATGCAGGGGCTGACCACCGCAGCGCAGGAAGGCGCCACTTATGGCAGCCGCTACCTGGTCGTCCTCCCCAACGGCGCGGTCGATCTCGACTATGACATCATCCGCACCCGCGTGCGCCAGGAGGCCGGCACGACTGGTGGCATCAACTTCGTCAACATGTACGACCTGAACAGCGATAACATCCCCGACGCCGCAGACACCAACGGCGACGGCAGGCTTGACCATTTCCAGTACTTCCTCGATCAGAACGGCGATGGACGCGCCATTGGCGATCCTGTTACCGGTTTGATTCCAGAAGGGACGCAGCCAGCCGGATATGTGCGGCTGATCGACCGCTACATCCTGGTGCAGGCGATTGAGGATATCTTCCCCTTCAACGGCAATCCGCTGGGACCGGAGGATGCCAACGGCAACCGCGCCGACGACCTGGTTGCCGATGTCGATACCACGCCCTGCACCAACCTGGCAGACCCGAACCGCCAGTGTTACGTCTTTGTTGTGGTGAGGTCCGATTACAATACCGTCTTCGGCTTCACGCCCGCGTTCGGCGATAAAGTGCCGCTTAGCTCGCGCTTCGTCATGCCGCTGCGCGCGGGGTTCGTCTCGCCAGGCGCGCCGACCAATACACCGGTGGTGCAGACGAATACGCCGACGCCAACACCAACCGATACCCCGACGCCAACCGCGACGAACACGCCGACGCCCACGCCGACCGACACACCGACGCCAACATGGACCAGCTCGCCCACCAATACGCCATCACCCACCAACACGCCGACGAGCACTAATACGCCGTCGCTAACGCCATCGCACACGCCGACGTTCACGCCGACGGCGATACCATGCGCTGTCGGCACGGGCAACGGTCTGCGCGGCGACTACTTCATCTACACGCCAGGTGGCGATGTGAGCTCGACAAACTTCTTCCCCGGCGCGCCGATCGCCAACCGCCTCGAAAATATCAATATGGTGAACAATGATGCGCCACCAATTGCAGGCATCGGCAAAGACTATTTCGCTGTGCGCTGGACAGGGCAGATCGAACCGTTGTACAGCGGCGAGTACACCTTCTACGCCAACACCGACGACGGCGTGCGGGTGTGGGTCAACGGTGTCCAGATCATCAATAGCTGGTGGCAGCGACCTCCCACCGACAGCGTCGGGCGGATTACGCTGACCGCCTGCCAGCGTGTTAGCATTACGGTGGAATACTTCGAGTGGGCTGGAGGCCAGCAGGCTATCCTCTCGTGGGAGCACGCAAACCAGCCACGGCAGGTTGTTCCGGCGTCCCGGCTCTATTCGAGCGGATCGCTGGCGACTGCAACGCCATCTTTGACGCCAACACGCACCAATACGCCAACACGCACCAATACGCCGACAAACACGGCCACATCCACGCCGACGGCGACGCCGTGCGCTGGCGGCATCGGCAACGGTCTGCGCGGCGACTACTTCATCTACACGCCAGGCGGCGATGTGAGCTCGACAAACTTCTTCCCCGGCGCACCGGTCGCCAGCCGTATCGAGAATATCAATATGGCGAACGATGATGTATCACCAATCACGGGCGTCGGCAAAGACTATTTCGCTGTGCGCTGGACAGGGCAGATCGAACCGTTGTACAGCGGCGAGTACACCTTCTACGCCAACACCGATGACGGCGTGCGGGTGTGGGTCAACGGCACGCAAATCATCAACGAATGGTGGCAGCGACCTCCCACCGATAGCGTCGGGCGGATTACGCTGACCGCCTGCCAGCGTGTTAGCATTACGGTGGAATACTTCGAGTGGGCTGGAGGCCAGCAGGCTGTCCTCTCGTGGGAGCACGCGAACCAGCCACGGCAGGTTGTTCCGGTGCAGCGCCTCTTCTCGAGCGGCTCGCCGCCAGCCACCGCAACTCGCACGCCAACGCCCTCACCAACGCTGACGCCGAGCAATACGCCGACGCCGAGCAATACGCCGACGCGCACCAATACGCCGACGCCGAGCAATACGCCGACGCCGAGCAATACGCCGACGCCGAGCAATACGCCGACGTTCACGCCGACGCGCACCAATACGCCGACGCCGAGCAATACGCCGACGCCGAGCAACACGCCGACGCGCACCAATACGCCGACGCCGAGCAATACGCCGACGTTCACGCCGACGCGCACCAATACGCCGACGTTCACGCCGACGTTCACGCCGACGCGCACTAATACGCCGACTGATACGCCGACGTTCACGCCGACGTTCACGCCGACGCGCACTAATACGCCGACGCCGACGCTGACGCCGACCAACACGCCAACGTTGACGCCGACGTTCACGCCGACAAATACGCCAACCAGAACGCCGACGTTGACGCCGTCGCGCACGCCGGACACTGGAACGTAAGCGTACCCTGCCTGGCGGAGTCCTTCCGCACTCCGCCAGGCGCATAACCCGATACCGACCGTGCGCCAGACGCTGGCGCCGCATGCACGATGGTCGTGACGATGATCAGAACAAAACAGGAACAAGAGGTGGCGGTATGAAACGACGTTTTCTTCATCACAGGACAGAGGGGCAGAACGTCTTCCTGCTCGCCGGCATTCTGGCATTGCTGGTTGGCATGGCTGCTCTGGCTGTCGATCTCGGCGTGACCTACGCCGAACAGCGGAACATCGTGCGCGGCACCAACGCAGCGTCGCTGGCCGGCATGAACCGCTGGATCAGCGGCGGGCGCGATGTTGATGTCGCCCGCGCGATCTATGAGTCGCTCCGCTCGAATGGCATTCAGGTCACAGCCCCTGGCGAGTCGCCCCAACCCGGCGACCGCACGTTTGAGGCGATCTACCTGGGAAATGACGGTCAGCCTATTCCCGGCGCATGCAGTCGCGTCGGCGCATGCGGCTCGCAGCGCCCGCAGGGTGTGAAGTACATCCGGATCAACCTCAGCGGTAACGTTGACACCTACTTTGCCCGGTTGTTCGGGCAGAGCACTCTGCCGGTCGGCGCCACGGCTTACGCCAGCGTCGGCGCCTGCGCCACCGGCTATTATCCGCTGGGAGTGCGCACGACGGTTGGCGGGCAGCCGATGTTCGATGAGTATGGGTTCGTCAACTACGATGGCTTCTATGAGGACGAAACCTATGCTCAACTGCGCTACAAGCGCCTCTACCTGCGCACCGAGATCAATCCGAATGGCGGATTCAGCCTGCTGCGCTGGCGCAGCGACATCCCCGCCGGGAACGCGAATGCGCTGGCAGAGATGCTGACCGGCGACGGCACGTATAGCCGCGGATACGCCGAAGCGCCATGGCCCGAAATTGCCAGCGGGTCGGATGGTCCTACCCGCCCCGACTCCTACCCGTTCGAGCCGAGGACGATTAACACGGCTGACTGGGTGTACGGGAATGTGTTCAGCGGCAATCCCTTCAGCGCGCAGGTGATCAATCAGCTCGACACGCTGAAGCGCAACCGCACCCTGATGACCCTGCCGATGTATCGCTTCGATAGCGGCAACCTCTCCAATCCATCCTACTATATCGAGCGCTTCGGCGCCTTCCTGCTGGTCGATTACGGTGTGGATAGCGATGGACGGGCGCCCGATGGTCCCTGGGTGGAACTGGCATACGTCCGTGAAGGCGGGCAGTGCGCCAACCTGGTCACCGGCGCGCCGCCAACCAACAACTTCACCGTCGGCGGCAGCGTGACCTATCTGCCGCGCTACCGCACCTACCCGGATCTCACGCGACCGGTGCAGTTCCTGCTCATCCTCGACGTTTCCGGTTCAATGTCGTGGACGTTCGACGGGCGCGGCGTGCAGAACGGACGGACGGTTTTCTGCACCAACCCGACGCAGGGGTGTGTTTCAATCCAGACCGCCTGGCCCAACGCGCAGGAACGCCGTATCTACACCGCGAAGCAGGTGCTGCGCTCGTTCGTGGAACAGATCGATCAGGACCGGCGGAGCGGGCTCCGACCGTATGACACGGTGCGACTCGTGACCTTCACCGGACGCCTCGGCAATTTCGTCAACAGCAGCGGTGCGGTTGGCGACAATAACCGCGCGCTGAACGAACTGACTGAGGTGTTGCCCGCTGGCTGGACAAACGACCGCGCGACGCTGGAGGCGGCGATCACTAACGCTGGCAAGGTGCCTGGACATGAGAACGATCCGTATATGACCGCAGGCGCCACGCCGAGCGCCGTCGCCTTCGCGCGCGCCAGCCAGGTGTTCGCCAACGCGCCGACGCACGCGCCAAACGGTGCGCGGTATCGCCGGGTGGTCATCTTCGTGACTGACGGCGTGGCGAATGTGTTGCGCAATGGAATGCAGAATAACTACGGTCCCGGCTGTGAACTGGGCGCTGAGAACGTCGGCTGCCAGATGGGCGATCCGCTGCCGGACGGCAGCCTGCGGCCGCTCAATGCGATGGTCGCGGAAGCGGAAGCGCTCAAGGAGGCATACGTTCGCCCCAGCGACGGCGCCGTCTATGTGGTGGCGCTGAGCCCCACGTTTGAAACGACTGGTCTCAACCTGGTCGCCAGCCAGCCGGACTATGTCAAGCGCGCTGACCGACCTGAGGAGCTGCAGCAGATCTTCGACGACATCCAGGTCTCGGCGATCCAGGGCGCCTGCACGCCTGCCCAGGGTGAGTGGCGCGACTCGATGGCGCCCTCCGAGGTGCCAACCGACCTGCGCCCCGAACTGACGGATCGCATCGTCGGCAAGGTGACGCTCACCGATGCCAACAACAACACGCGCGAAACCCGGATTACCGCCGATCCGATCACGCGCAGGCTGTCATACACGTTCACGAACGTCCCGCCGGGTCAGTACACGCTGCGCGCCTGGCTTGGCTACCGCGCGCCGCAGGACAATATCTCGCGCGATAAGTACGAACTGCTTGTGCGCGGACCCGATGTGACCCGTGAAACCACCGTGTCGGTCAACGCTGATCGCAGCCTCGGCGGCGTCGTTGGCGTGCCGATTGCGCTCGACCTGAACGATAACGTCTGTCCGGCGCCGTAGCGATTGAAACAAGCCTCGACCATCGGAACGAGACGTTGCATGACGCAGAGACATTGTGCTGCAGGGACGTTGCGTGCAACGTCTCTGCACCCCCTGTCTTCTTATTTCCACGGGAGGTTTACGTATGACCCAAACAACCCGTCTGCCGGGTGCGGCGCGCGCGCTGACGCTCATCGTTGCGCTGCTGACCGCGCTCGCGCTCATCCCGCCCGCCCCGGCAGCCGCCAGCGTCATCAGATTCGTCGCGCTCGATGATACGCAGCCGGAGTTCGGCGCCGGCGCGCGCACCCTGACGTCGGTGGCGCCTTCGACCCTCAGCAACGACCCGATCGCCGGTCAGATCACCGAACCATACGCTGGCGCCAAATCCGGCGACCAGGGGGCGCTGGCGCTCGCCGCCGTCCGCGCGCTCCGGTGGGCAAATGAACCTGCCAGCCCGCTGCCCGCGCCACGCACCGAGGTTGGAGCAGCCGTGATTGGCAATAACATCTGGGTCATTGGAGGATCATCGGGCGGATCCGTGCCCACCTACTACGACACCGTCTACCGCGGCACGGTCAACACCAACTTTGGGCAACCCGGCGCTGGCGTGATTTCCTGGACAGTCTCCACATCGCTGCCAGCGGTCAGCCACTGGGATACGGCGCCGTTCAACGCCCCGCTCTCGGCGCGCACCAACGCCGCCGTCGCCGCACGGCGCACCAGCGGCAATGCCGGCAATCTGTACGTCATCGGCGGCGCGGTGGCGCCTGGCAGCACCTTCTCCAGCAACTCGGTGCTGGTCGGCGATGTCGATGCGAATGGCAACCTGACCTGGCGCACCTCTCCAACCTACCGCTTGCCTTCCGGCATTGGTCTCGAAGGTGCGCGCGCGTTCGTGCATACAACCACCGCGGGCAAGACGTTCCTCTATGTTGTCGGCGGCGTCCGCGATCCGGCGGGACCACCCCTGCCGCTCATGTCAACCGCTGTCTACTACGCCGAGATCAACGCCGACGGCAGCCTGGCGCTTGGCGCCGACAACCGCACCTGGAACCAGACGATGATGCCCCAGGGGGTGAGCGATGCCGCCGTGACCGTCGGACGCTACACCAGCGCCGATGGAACCGTCACCCAGGACATGTTCTTCGTCTACGGCGGGCGAACGAGCGCCAATAACGAGAACCTGGATACCAGCACCGTTCGCAAAGGGGTGATCAACCCGGCGACCGGCGCAATCACCTGGGAGAACAGCACCACCGGCGGAAACGCCGTCATTCCTGCTAACCGCAACGGTCACGGCGCTGTCGAGTTCAACGGCTCGGTCTACCTGATCGGCGGGCGCACCGGCAGCGAGATCAACCGCAACGGCTATGCGTCGTACATCGATCCGACAACGCTCGGTCTCTTCAAGGATGGAGCGCTCAACTTCTATCAGGATGAGTTCGGCTCACTGCCATCCTCTGCCAATCCCGGACGGCGCAATCCCGGCGTCGTGCTCGTGCTGACGAGCAACCCGAACTACGCCTTCGCTTACCTGATCGGCGGGACGAATGGAACTGATCCTTCCGCCCAGGTGTTCCGCGCAACCATCGGTCCGAGCACCGACCAGACCTTCTACCCGACGACCGGCTACTACTACTCGAAGCCGTTCTCGATGCTCGACCTGATCAATGAGCAGCAGGCGACCGTGCGCAAGATGACCTGGCTGACGAATATCGACCCGTCGAGCGGCGGCGACATCCGGCTCGAATATCGCATCTACTCGCCGCCGAGCGGCAACTGCAACGACACGCCGGCAGGCGGGTGGACGGAGGTGCGCGATCCTGGCGCGGGCAGCGGGCGCTTCTCGAAGTTCAATCCCGCTGGCGCCGCCTATGCGAACAATTCGCAGGAATACGGCGAAGGTCAACGCCTGCCGCCGGGCAACTGCTTCCAGTACCGCGCCACCTTCACGCGCGGCACAGTGCAGAACGCCTCGCCGGTGCTGCTGCGCCTGGGCATGGAAGTGATCGTCCCCGGCAACCCTGACCTCAACTGGCCCGACAACGCCGTGACCGCCACCCAGAACGCCGACGGCGCCACCCGCGGAATCGAGGTACGCCTGCGCAACCAGAACGTGATCGACCCGCCAACGCAACCGGCGAATGTGTGCCATGCCTCGCAACCGGGATGCAACCCGGAGGGAACGTTCTTCGTTGATGTCTTCATCTTCCCGCCAGGCGTCGCGCCGATCGCGCCGACCCTGCCGCTGCTCACGCCAGACGGCAATAGCCTGAGCAACCCGGCGCTCGCGCCGTATCACCGCGCCTGTCTGCAAATTCCGAAGTGGGTGATGCAGAAGGATGTCACATTTACGATTGCTGAGACCTTCCGCTGGAGCGATGTCAAGGCAGGCGCAACGTGTGTCTCTGCAATCACCAATGCCGCGAATGGAACCGGCAAACTGCTGCGCGACTTCTTCGATCAGGGCAGTGGCGTCTATAAAGTCATCCTGGTCGCCGACAGCGACAGGACGCTGCATGGACTGGTCCGCGAGTCCGACTCCAACGACGGCAACCATCCGGCGGAACTGAACAATGTGAGCGCGATCTTCGACGTGAACTTCGTCGCTGGCGGCGCGCCGCCTCCGCCGGGACCGCAACCGCCGCCAGACAATCCGCCGCCGGGACCGCAACCAGACGGGACGAGGCGCGTCTTCCTGCCGCTCGTCGCGCGATAGCGAGCAGGCAACTGCGCGGGATGGTTCGGAGGGCGACGCGCTCTCCGAATCATCCCCGTTTAATGTGCAGTCTGTCAAAGCATTGACGCCTTGTGCAGCCTATCGTGGCTTGATCTCGTGTGCTATAATGGCTTACAAGTGGTTATCGCCGCATCGTCCTGCTGAAAGAAAGGCACGCCCCCATGAGGCGAGGAGGTCTCCTTCTGCTGCTTGGTGTTGTGATTGCCGCCGCCGCAGCCCTTCTCTTCTTCTTCTTTTTCCAGACACCGCCAGCGCCTGTGACGACTCCCTTACCCGCAGAACCGACCGCAGTGCCACTACGCAAAGTCGTAGTCGCGCGCGTCGATATTCCGGCAAACACCGTGCTGACCGACACCGAAACCTTCCTGACGCTGCGCGACATTCCTGAAACGGAGTACAATGCAGCGCCCGATCAGTACTTCACCAGCGTCAGCGAACTGACGACGAAGGTGACGTTGCGTGCGCTCAATGCAACCGAAATCATTCGCGCCCGCGATCTGACCGACGCCGGTCTGTCGTTCCAGGTGCCGCAG
>JANWXL010000594.1 GCA_025055265.1 Roseiflexus sp. | reverse complement strand
GCATTCGTCCTCTTCTGCATGGTTGCCAGCGCGATCTACCTGCTCAACGATCTGGTCGATATGGAGAAGGATCGGGCGCATCCGAAGAAGCGCAACCGTCCGCTGGCGTCAGGGCGTTTGAGCCCACGTATCGCGGCAGTCACAGCGGCGGCGCTGGTTGTCGTTGCGCTGCCGCTCAGTGTCGTCCTCGATCTAAACTACACGCCTCCTGGCGGCAGTGCGACCTGGTTCGGCTACAACTATGACTTTCCGGCGGCACTGCTGGCATATGCGCTCATTCAGGGCGTAGCATATTCCTACTATTTCAAGCATGTCGTGATTATGGACGTTTTCACCATCGCTGCCGGTTTCGTTCTCCGGGCTGTAGCTGGCGCTATGGTACTCGATATTGATATTACGCCCTGGTTGTTGATCTGTATGGGGCTGCTCTCGCTTTTCCTGGGGCTGGCAAAACGCCGCGCCGAACTGGTGCTGCTCGAGAACGGCGCTGGCGCGCACCGGCGTATCCTGGACGAGTATTCGCTGCCGCTCATTGATCAGATGATGTCGATTGTCACCGCAGCCACAATTATCGCGTATACCCTCTTTACCTCAACCGCCGAGACGTTGCCGCACAAACCGTTCCCAGTGATGATGATCACTGTGCCGTTCGTTGTCTACGCTATCTTCCGCTATCTCTACCTGATCTACAAGCAGGACGGCGGCGGCAGCCCTGCCGATCTGGTGCTGAAAGACACCCCGCTGGCGTCGTGCATTCTCCTGTGGGGGTTGACTTCTGTGGCGATTCTGGCAGCGTTTGCGTCATGAATGCTATGATCGCATTTGTCAAATTCGGCGGTTCCATCATCACCGATAAAACGCAGCAGGAACGCGCAGACACTGAGACCATTCGCCGTCTAGCGGGTGAACTACGGCAGGCGCTGGATGCTGCGCCAGAAATGCGGATCATCATCGGGCACGGCAGCGGTTCGTTCGGGCACGTTTACGCGCAGCGGTACGGCATTCACCGCGGTCTGGCGCCCGATGCCGACTGGATGGGATTCGCGCTGACGTCTGCCGCAGCGCTGCGCCTGAGTCGGATTGTCGTCGATGAACTGCTGGCGGCTGGCGTTCCAGCGCTGGCGCTGCAACCCTCGACAACGCTGGTCGCACATGGCGGACAACTGGCGCGCTGGGACACTGGCGCCCTCGAACGCGCGCTGAAACACCGCCTCGTTCCCGTCGTTCATGGCGATGTCGCCTTCGATGAGGTCCAGGGCAGCGCCATCATTTCGACCGAGCAACTGCTGGCGCACCTGGCGACGCTGCCGGCAATCCGCCCTGATCGCATTATCCTGGTTGGCGAGTCAGGCGTCTACACTGCCGATCCGCGCAGCAATCCGAATGCGGAACGAATTGCACGCATTGACCAGCGCAACGTTGCCGATGTCCTGGCAGGAACTGGCGGATCGCACGGCGTCGATGTCACCGGCGGCATGCGCAGCAAAGTCGAACTGATGTGGCGCCTGGTGCAGGCAATCCCATCGTTGCAGGTGTATCTCATTGGTCCGACGCCAGGGTTGTTATATCGCGCCCTCCTTGGTGACGCCACGGTCGAAGGGACGGTGATTGTTGCAGGTTGAA
>JANWXL010000584.1 GCA_025055265.1 Roseiflexus sp. | reverse complement strand
AACGGTCGAAGAGGTTGCGCACGCCATCCGCACGATGCAGATCCGCGGCGCGCCCGCCATTGGCTGCGCTGCAGCATACGGAATGGCGCTTGCTGCGCACCGCGCCGCACGCGAAGCGACTGACGGCGACCAGCAGCGCATATACGATCACCTGGCAGCGGCGAAGATGATCCTTGACGCGCAGCGTCCGACTGCTGTGAACCTTAGTTGGGCGACGAAGCGCGTCCTGGAGGCGGCTCGACGACTGATCAACCCGTCTCCCGAGGCGATTGTGCATACAGTGCTCGAAGAGGCACATGCCATTCTGGCGGAAGACCTCGCAATGTGTCACGCGATTGGAGATCATGGCGTGGCGTTGATCCCGCCGCGTGGTCATGTCCTGACGCATTGCAACGCTGGCGGGCTTGCGACGGCTGGCTACGGCACAGCGCTGGCGCCGATTCGCAAAGCCCACGAACAGGGCCGACCGATCCACGTTTATGTCGATGAAACCCGCCCATTCCTCCAGGGTGCACGGTTGACTGCGTGGGAGTTGCAGCAGGAACGTATCCCGCTGACCCTGATCACCGATAACATGGCGGGGTATCTTATGAAGCGCGGCGAGATCGATTGCGTTATTGTCGGCGCCGACCGCATCGTCGCCAACGGCGATGTCGCCAACAAGATCGGCACGTATAGCCTGGCAGTGCTAGCGCGCGCCCACGGCATTCCGTTCTATGTGGCTGCGCCGTCATCAACGATCGATATCTCGCTTCCCAGTGGTGATGCCATTCCGATCGAAGAGCGCAGTCCCGATGAGGTGACGACGTGCTTCGGTCGGCGGATCGCCCCGGAGGGAGTGGTCGCAGTGCATCCGGCATTTGATGTCACGCCATCTCATCTGGTGACGGCTCTCATCACCGAGTGCGGCGTGATCTACCCGCCGTTCGGCGATCAGTTGCGGCGAGTGGTGTCGGGATCACAGTGACGTATGCCGCTGCCCTTTCAACCAGCGTGCCTGCCGTTGTTGCTTGGCGCTCTGCCGCATCGCAGTGCAGTGCAGGCGCTCGATATCTCACGTCGGTACGCGGGAACGCTGTTTGCCTGGCCGCAGTTGCCGCAACGCAGTTTTCGTGAACAGTGCCTGGTGCAGAGCATTGTTGGCTTTCCTGGTCTGGTGGTTGATGCGGCAGCGCTGCGAGTGTACGTTGATCGCAATGAAGCGGAACGTCAGGTCGACTCGTTGTTGCTGGCTTATCTCGAACACACCATCGGCTATGCGGCGCTTAGCGCTGACGATGCCGCCGGACTTGCCGAACTGATGCGCAGCGGCGGAGGGCGCGATCTGCGTGCGGTCAAGGGGCAAATCCTGGGACCGATCAGCGTGGCGCTGCAACTGACCGATGAGCACGAGCAGCCCTTAATCTACGATGACATGCTGTTCGACGCGATCGCGCAGATGCTGCGATTGCGTGTGGCGTGGCAGGAGTTGCGGTTGAGCGAGATTTCACCCGCCACCATCATCTGCGTCGATGAGCCGCTGCTTGAAGCGGTTGGGTTACCATTCTTCCCCCACGATTGGGACCGCGTTGCAGCGCAGATCGATGAAGTGCTGGCGGGGATCAGCGGATGTCGGGCGCTGTATGTGTGCGGCGCCGTCGACCTCCAGCGCCTCATGCAAACATCGGTTGAACTGTTGATTGCAGAGCGCGCATTATATCAACATATGTGCACTTCAGGGTGCGGCGACCTGATCGCCTTCCTTGAACGCGGAGGGATGGTTGGCATCGGAATGATCCCGTCTGACAGCGAATATTTAGCGACAGCGTCGGTCGAATCGCTTTTCAGCGAATTTGCCGCATTTCTGGACGATATGGCATCTCGCGGAGTTGCGCGCGATCTGTTACTGCCACGCACCGTTATCACGCCAGCGCAGTCGCTCGGCTATCTCGATCTTGCCAGCGCCGAACGAGCGCTGCAATTGCTCGCCGGGGTCTCACGGCGGATACGTGAAGAGTATGCCCTGATCTGACAGGTGTGCCTATGCGTCGTATCATCGTTACTGGTTCGCTTGCCTATGACTACATCATGGCGTTTCCGGGATCGTTTCAGGATCACATTGTTCCTGAGATGCTCCATAAGTTGACAGTCAGCTTCCTGGTCGATACCATGCGCCGTATGCGCGGCGGGGTTGCAGGAAACATCGCCTACACCCTGGCATTGCTTGGTGAGCGCCCGCTGGTGCTGGCCAGCGCCGGACAGGATTTCGCCGAGTATCGCACCTGGATGGAGCGCCAGGGCATCGATACCAGCGGGATTGTCGAAGTGACTGAAGACTTTACCGCATCATGCTTCATCAACACGGATCGCAACAACAATCAGATCGTGGCGTTCTATCCCGGCGCCGCAAGTTATTCGCGCCACCTTTCGCTCGAACAGTTGAACCTGGGACCTGACGATATCGTGATTATCTCGCCAACCGATCCGGAGGCGATGGTGCGTCACGCTGCCGAGTGTCGCCGCATGGGAGCGACATTTGTCTTCGATCCTGGCAAGCAGACGCCGCGGTTGAGCGGTGAGCAGATCCTGGCGGGACTGCACGGCGCGACGGTGCTCGTCGGGAATGACTACGAGTTTGCGATGATGGCGCAGGCGACTGGACGTTCGGTTGAGGAGTTGCTCCAGGCGGCGCCGTTGACCGTCGTGACACGCGGAGAACAGGGATCGACGATTTACGATCAGCGGCGCAACGAGGTGCACAATGTGCCGCCGGCGCCGGTCGAGAAGGTGGTCGATCCCACCGGTGCGGGAGACGCTTACCTCGGTGGGTTCGTGTTTGGTCTGGCGCGCGGGATGCCATTGCCGGTCGCAGGACGGGTGGCGGCGCTGGCAGCATCGTATGCCATTGAGCGTCGCGGGTGCCAGGAGCATTACTACACGCCAGACGAATTCGTGTCACGGTATGAGCGGACATTTGGGCGCGCGCCGGAACTTGTGCGCGTCACCGCAGCGTCGTCAGTGCGGTGATGGAATGCTATGCTGAAAGGAAGACCCGGTCACAGGCGTGTCATCCTGACCAGATAGTGTGACAAGCAGCCGGGTCTGCGTATCGTTGCCGTTTGAACACAGGAGAGTTATCACACCATGGGGAAGAACTTCGATATCAGGGATGTCAGCCTGGCAGACTATGGTCGCCGCCGCATTGAATGGGCTGAAGCCGAAATGCCAGTGCTGCGTCAGATCCGTGAACGCTTCGCCAGAGAGCGTCCGCTCAAGGGCGTGCGTCTCTCCGCCTGCCTCCACGTCACGGCGGAAACCGCCAATCTGATGCGGACGCTTGCCGCTGGCGGCGCCGACGTGGTGCTCTGCGCATCGAACCCGCTCTCCACGCAGGACGATGTCGCCGCCTCACTCGTCGTCCACGACGAGATTCCGGTCTATGCCATTAAGGGCGAGGATCACGAGACTTACTACAAACATATTACTGCGGCTCTTGACCATAACCCGCACATCACGATGGACGACGGCGCCGATCTGGTGACCGGCGTGCTCAAACAGCGCCCTGATCTGATCCCCCATATGCTGGGCAGCACCGAGGAAACCACTACCGGCGTCATCCGACTCAAGGCAATGGCTGCCGATGGCGTGCTGAAGTTCCCGGTCATCGCAGTGAACGATAGCGATACCAAGCATCTGTTCGACAACCGCTACGGCACGGGTCAGAGCACGCTGGACGGCATTTTGCGCGCCACGAATGTGTTACTTGCCGGGAAAACCTTTGTCGTTGGCGGCTATGGCTACTGCTCGCGCGGCATTGCCGAACGCGCACGCGGTATGGGTGCGAATGTGATTGTCACAGAAGTCAACCCGATCCGGGCGCTGGAAGCCGCTATGGACGGCTACCGGGTCATGCCGATGCGTGAAGCCGTCAAAGTCGCCGATTTCGTCGTCACTGCCACCGGCAATAAGAATGTGATCGACGCCGAAGACTTCGCTGTGATGAAAGACGGCTGCATCGTTGCCAACTCAGGGCATTTCAATGTGGAGATCAACATTCCCGATCTGGAGGCGCTGGCGGTCGAGAAGCGCCAGCCGCGCGCATTTGTTGATCAATACATCCTCAAGGATGGACGTCGGATCAATCTACTTGGCGAAGGACGCCTGATCAATCTGGCAAGCGCCGAAGGACACCCCAGCGCAGTGATGGATATGTCGTTCGCCAATCAGGCGCTGGCAAGCGAGTATCTGTTGACCCACAAAGGGAAGTTGCCGAACGGCGTGCACGCGCTGCCGAAGGAAGTGGATCGCGAAATCGCGTCGCTCAAGCTCAAGTCGATGGGCATCGCGATTGATACGCTGACGCCCGAGCAGGCGAAATACCTGGCTTCCTGGGAAGAAGGAACATAAACGAGGAACCTATGTCAACATCCTTTATGAAATCGCCGCGCCTCTTCTTCACCTCAGAATCGGTGACAGAAGGGCATCCCGACAAAATCTGCGATCAGGTGTCGGACGCAGTGCTCGACGCATTTCTGACGCATGATCCGCGCGCGCGCGTCGCCTGTGAAACGGCGACGACCACCGGCCTGATCGTTGTGATTGGCGAAGTCACTTATGAGAAGGGGTACATCCCGATTGAAGAGATTGTTCGCAAGACTGTCAAGGATATCGGGTATACCGACGCCTCCTACGGCTTTGATGCCGATACCTGCGGTGTTATGGTCGCTATTCACGGGCAATCGCCTGATATCGCGCGAGGCGTAGACCGGGCGCTGGAGGTGCGCGGCGATGGGCACGTGACCGATGAAGAGGTGGCGACCATCGGCGCTGGCGACCAGGGGATGATGTTTGGGTTTGCATGCAACGAGACCCCGGAGTTGATGCCGCTGCCTATCGCGCTGGCGCACCGCATCGGTCGGCGCCTGGCGCGGCTGCGCAAGGATGGCGTGCTGCCCTACCTGCGTCCTGATGGCAAAAGCCAGGTGACGGTCGAGTACTCGTATGGGCGCCCGGTGCGGGTCGATACGGTGCTGGTCAGCAATCAGCATGCCCCTGATGTGACTCAGGAGCAGATCCGCCACGATATTATTCACCACGTGATTCAGGCAGTCATCCCCGAAGAATTGCTCGATGAGAAGACGAAATACTACGTCAACCCGACCGGACGCTTTGTTATTGGCGGTCCGATGGGCGACAGCGGCCTGACAGGGCGCAAAATCATCGTTGATACCTATGGCGGCATGGCGCGTCACGGCGGCGGCGCATTTTCGGGCAAAGACCCGACGAAGGTTGATCGCTCCGCCTCTTACGCCTGTCGCTGGGTCGCCAAGAATGTTGTGGCCGCCGGTCTGGCGGACCGATTCGAAATTCAGGTATCCTACGCGATCGGCGTCGCCCATCCGCTCTCGATCAGCATCGAATGCTTTGGCACGAACAAGGTCTCCGAAGAGACAATCATCAAGCTGATCAATGATCACTTCGATCTGCGACCTGGCGCGATCATCCGCGATTTGCGGCTGCGCCGACCGATCTATCGCCCGACAGCCGCTTACGGGCACTTTGGTCGTGACGACATTGACGCGCCGTGGGAGCAGACCGACCGCGCCGAGGCGCTGCGGCGCGCAGCAGGGCTGTAGGAGGGAATGACGCCAAGGCGCCGCGTCTCGCGTGACCGCCGCATTGCTCAAGTATCGTCAGGCGGCAACCCGCCGCATCACCCGGCGTTGAACCGTTGGGCTGATGGCGCAAAGGGGTCTGCCGCCCCCTCGCGCTGGCGCCTGCCAGCTGGCAGGAGGCAGACGCATATGCTGAGCAAGTCCCGCGATAGCGGGACTTCGTGCGATCAGCACGGACATTGTGGAGTTTGAGAAAATAATCCGGTATCGCCTGGTCTAGCCCGCGCAGGCGGGCTTCGCAACCGTAGCCCGTGACCTCAAGCGCCGGGCTACTGTGTCTCCCATCACTTCTGTGACCCTCAACTGCCTCCCTCAAATAAGCGCTTAAGCGCGCTTTACAGGTGATTCAGTCGGCAGTCTCGGATGCGACAGAGCAATGTATGCCAGTTGCGTATCCCTCAGGGATAACCCACGCGGCAGTGTGCATGCCACGTGCGCAGGCGTGTGCACTTTGAAACCACATATCATGTTGTGCTACACTTGAGTCTGCGATGAGTGCGAGTGTGAAGAGGGGTCTCGGATGGATCCTGCGCTGATCGTTCTCCTGCCAATGCTCATTTGTGCAGTGATCTGCGGCGTCCTTGGCTGGCGCAACCGCTGGACCCACGATCCGCCGCCTATCGGGGTGATCGGGCGCGTTATGGAGCCGCCTGACGATCTTCCGCCAGCTCTGGCCGCCTGGTTGATCCAGCCGCCCGGGGTTACGCCCCAGCACCTGGTGATTGCCACGATCTTTGATCTCGCCCGGCGCGGCTACCTGCGTGTAGAGCGGCGGCCCAGTCGCACTGACCAGCGCCGTCAGCGGCTGACCCCGGTGCTGATACGTGAGCCTGATGACACGATTGCGCCATTTGAGCGACTGATCCTCGACACCTTGCTCGAGGACGCGCCACAGGTCGATATCAACCGGTCTGTAGCCGAACCGCTGTGGGAAAAGCAGCGGATCCAGCGGCTCTGCGATGCCGCCCTGACTGAGCAGGAACTCCTCGATCCGGCTGGTCCCCGTCGACGCCGGGCTTATGTGGTAAATGCCGTGGCGGTCGTCTTGCTGGGAGTGGTCGCCAGTGTCGCTACCGTCGTAGTGGCTGGTGCTGTGCCATGGTGGGGCTGGATACTGCTGCTCCTGGGAAACTTCGTATGCTGGGGTTTGGGCGGGATGTTCAATGACGTGCGCGGAGTCACGCAGCGTGGCGCTGATGCCCGCGCTGCGTGGAGCGCCTTCGCCACGTACCTGAAGCAACTCACATCAGAGACCGCACCCGAGGATCGTTTTGCCAGGTGGCTGCCCTACGCAGTCGCCCTCGACGCGCTCAAGCCCTTCATTGACGCTTACCGTTCGCGGGAACCGGCGCTCCCGGCGTGGTATCGACCAAATCCATCCGTGTCAGCGGCGGAGGGCAAGACAATTGCCCTGGCGCAACTTCAGCCCGCATCACCTGGTGCAGAGGAAATGCATGGGGTCATCCGCGACTTCGACCAGGCGCTGAAAATGCCGGATTCGAGCACATGACCGACTGCGCTGACCAGAACGCACAAGAGATGAAGGTCCCGTTTGCGATAACGACGGCTTGCATCGCTCTGATGCAACGACGCTGAAAAACTCAGAGGTTCGGAATAATTACACATAGTCCCGAACCTCTGCCTGTTACTGATCAATTGCTGGAGCCGATGGTCGGATTCGAACCGACGGCCTGCTGTTTACGAAACAGCTGCTCTACCGCTGAGCTACACCGGCGTTCCGCGGCTATTGTAGCACAGAGTCCGCTACGGCGCAAGCCGACGCACATTCGATATTCTTGACAAGCTCGATGCAGCGTGCTACCATTTTAGGTGCTACGCCGGTGTAGCTCAGTGGTTAGAGCGAACGACTCATAATCGTTAGGTCACTGGTTCGATCCCAGTCACCGGCACCACTCCTCCCCGTAAAACATCATCTGAAAGTACGCTGGCGCCGATTGATGACGGCGCCACTCTTGTTAGATCGACCCGAAGGAATACGATGGAACCGCCATTCCCTGGGATGGACCCCTATCTCGAAGCGCCGAGCCTCTGGCCCGACGTGCATCATCGGCTAATTACACTCATGTGTGACCAGTTGCAGGCGCAACTGGCGCCGCGCTATCGGGCGGTCATCTCGCCGTATGTGCTGTTCGAGAGCCTGGAGATTGCGCCGGTGCGCCGCGCTGTGCCAGATGTGGCGGTGGTCGAGCGGGAGCGCTCCGGCGCAGCGCCCGGCGGCGCTGCGGCGCTGGAAGACGCGCCCTTCACCATCCCTGCATTGATGGAGACGCCAGTGGAGTATGCGCGGATCGAAATCCGCACCGTGCGCGACCAGACGCTGGTGACCGCTATCGAATTGCTCTCGCCCGCCAATAAGCGCCCCGGTCCCGACGGCGCCGACGCCTACGAGAAGAAGCGCCAGGAGATCTTCGCCAGCACGGCGCACCTGCTTGAAATCGACCTGCTGCGCGCCGGGCAGCGCCCGCGCCTGGCGCGCCCGCTGCCCGATGCGCCGTACTTCATTCTGCTGAGCCGGGCGCAGCGCCGTCCGTATGTTGAGGTCTGGCCCCTGAGGCTGCGCGACCCGATCAAGCCAGCGCCGGTGCCGCTCCTTCCGCCTGACCCGCCAGCGGCGCTGGATGTGGGGGCGGCGATTCACGAGGCGTACCGTCGGGCGCGCTACGACCTGGAGATCGATTACACGCAACCGCCGCCGCCGCCCGACCTCTCAGCCGAGGACGCCGCCTGGCTCGATGCGCATCTGCGCGCGCTTGGGCTGCGCCCGTCATCCCAGTAGCCCGCCGTGCCCCAGTTCGACAATCGCACGCCGCGTAACCCGTTCGCCTGCCAGCAATCGCGGCAGCAGCAGATCAACAATGTTGGTGGCGCGTGAACGGACACATCCAGGTGCGCCGAGGATGGGCACCCCCTGTTTTGTTCCATCGTCGAGGTACGCCAGCAGCAGAAGATTGCCGGGTTCGACCGGCGCACCGTAGTGTTCGATGCGCCCGCCAGCCATGCGAATTCCCTGTGGCGTAACGTCGTCGCGGTCCATAATCGAGGTCTCGCCAGCGGTGATCAGAAGGTCGCAGCCAGACGCATGCAGCGCAGCAATGCCCTCCGCTACTTCCGCCTCGTCCAATCCGGCATAGCGTACAGCAGCGATTGTCGATCCGAGTTCTGTCACTCGCGCCTCGATAGCGGGCAGAACGAGGCGGGTAATCCGCTCACGCGCCTCCGGGCTGACGACCAGCAGCACGCCAACGCGCCGTTGTAACAAACGACGCACGCCGATGACACCTCCGGCTTCGGCGCCGATACGTTCCGCCTGCTGGATCGATGCTTCAGGGATTGCAAATGGGATGATCTTGATTGTCGCCACACGCTTGCGTTCACGCACCAGCGCGTGGTTCGGCAGCGTGGCGATCGTCAGACCGTCAATCTCATTGATTGCCAGCAACGCATCGACGTCTACCTCGACCACGCCATCCGTCTCAGCCAGCAGGTTGACTCGGCTATGCACTGCATCTGTCGGAACCACGCCAGGGCGTCGGACGGCGTCGGCGAGGCGCTGCGCAGCCTCGTCCTCGTGGACATCGCCAGGTTCCAGCACTGCCACGCGCACCGTTGCGATCCCCAGGGCACGAAGGCGCGCCGCGTCATCCACGGTGAGGCGCCTTCCCTTTGACAGCGCCTTGTGTCCGGCGGCATCAGCAACGTTGTGGCGCAGGATGTGACCGACAGCCTGATCGGTGGGAAGGGTTGTCAAAAACATAGCGCAACCTCATTCGATGGACGCGAGTAACGCACGGGCATGAGCATAGGCTTCGGGCGTGTCGATATCGAACAATGGGCGATCATCGTCGAAGTGCACATAACGGACGCGCGCCGGATCACGCGCGACGACGCCGCGTGCGCCCTGGTCGCCTTCGATGGCGAGCAGTTCTGCGAACACCGACCTGTCAAAGAGCACCGGGTTGCCGCGTGTTCCGGCGAATACCGGTGCGACGATTGGCAACCCGCTATCGAGCCAGGCGCCGATCAACGCCTCGATGATCGCAGTTGTGACGAACGGCTGATCTGCAAGCAGGACGACTACTGCCGCCGCATCAGGCGATAGAGCGGCAATGCCGGCACGGAGCGAAGTGCTCTGACCGGCGGCGGTGAATGGGTTTGGCACAATACGGACTGGCAGATTTGCAAGCGCTGTCGCAACCTCTCCTCCTGCGCTTCCAATAACCACGACCACCTCATCGAGCCTGGCAGCAAGTGCAGTTTCCACAATCGCGCGCACAAGTGGACGCCCTTCCCAATCGAGGAGTTGCTTGGGCTGCCCCATGCGCGATGATGTGCCGGCGGCAAGAACGATGCCAGCAATAACCGGTTGATCAACGTGATTGCTGTTGCTCATACAGTTCCATGAGCGGTATGCCAGACCGTTCAAGCCTCAGCACAGGCTGACGACCGGCGATCCAGCGTTCGATTTTGGGATGCGCCGCGAAACCAGTCTGTCGATACATCACAATAACATAATCCGCATCAGCAATGTCGGCTGGCGTTCCTTCCAAACCATATCGGCTGAAAAGCGATCCAGCGCCAGGCGCAAGTGCGACGCGCACATCGGGGCGCAGGCGTCCAAAGAACTGGTACGTCAGCAGCACATCGTGGCTCCAGTCTTCCACCCACACCACGGCGCCGGGCGCAGCGTGCGCATTGATGTACGGCAGGGCGGCAGCATACGTTTCGCACCAGTAGGTCGTTTCCAGTCCCATGCGCGTCGCTCCGCGCAACCCTCCCACGGTTTCGGAATAGTAGGAGAGCAGGTGCGGGTACATCTGCGTTGCGCTGATCAGGTGCGGCATAAACAGCAACGGACCCGCCAGCGCGATAACGGGCGCCGCTCTGCGCGCCGATCCTTGCTGCTCGAATCTGCGGCGCAGCATGCGTCCGATCCCGTCAAGACCGACGCCAGCCAGTGCAGCAACGAAGAAAAACGCTGGCATGAACAATCGCTCATTGTCGTACACCATCGTTCGTCCGGTCGTCAGCGCCAGCAGCGGTACGAACACACCGAGCGCCCAGAGCGCGATCTGCGCGCCCTGTTCACGTTGCGTCGGCGAACCAGAACGAATCGCAGCAACGCCGCGCACGACGCCGGCAAACGCCATCAGCATGATTGCCAGCGGTGTCACGGCGATCAGCATGACGAATGGAAAGTGCCACGGCGGAGGCATCAACGCTTCACCAAAATACCACTGCGCGATCTTCCAGTGATCCACCGTAATGAAACGAATATATGCAATCAACCGCGCGCGAGTGTCGTGGTAGAGCCAGGGCCAGAGAGCGACGAACGTCGGCAGGCCGATGACTCCAGCGATCATCGTGCGCCGCACCAGAAACCCGTGACGGGCGAATGCCAGCATCCAGGCGAACAGCATCGGCAGGACGAACAGCGCATTGATCTTCGTCGCCAGCGCTGCGCCCCATGCTGCGCCAAGCGCTATGTCCCAGGCGATGCTGCGGCGCTTGCGCGTATGCCAGAAAAGCATCGTCACCAGGAAAAAAACAACAGCCGCAGGCACATCGAGCGCCGCAAGGTGGGCATGGAAGAAGAAGCGCGGCATCGTCATCAGCGCCACAACGGCGACAACGCCCGCCCAACCGCCAAAACCGCTCGCCACTGTGGCGTACAGCACCCCGACAGCGATGACGGTCAGAAGGATATTCCCCAACCGATGCGCTGGCAGGTCGTCGAGAAAGTGGCGCGCAATCTGCCAGACTATGCCCGACCAGATTTTGTCGAGCGGCGGATGTTCGTGGTTGGCTTCCCAAAAACGCTTGATCGCACCAGGTTGCAGCGCTTCACCGGGATTGGTTGCCAGCAGTTCGAACCATCCGACATACGAGCGCGCCGCCACGATGTATGCTGGCTCGTCCCAGGTCAACCCGATCTGCGGTTCGGTGACGAGCAGCGCCAGGAGGCTCAGTGTTGCCAGCGCGGTCGCCACAGCGGTATGGCGCACAATGTGCGTTTGCGCCTGATCGCCTGCGCGGATCCGGGGAACAGTCGAAGAAGGAGCGGTCATGACTGCATTCGTCGCAGACTGTCGGTCTGCACGCCTCTTGTGCACGCTGCAACAATGCCGTTGAACATTGCGCTTCCTCTGGATGATAGCACGCTGTATGCGCCAGTGCAATATAATGTGCGAGACGCCCGCCAGCAAAGAACTGCGTGTGCTATAATGCGACGGGTGTGGCGCATACTTATGACCCAGTGCTCGTGCAGTGTCGGGCATTTTTGTGCGAATGTAGCGCCATATGCACGCAAATGAGCGACGTGTCGATTTATCCCATCCGCACCACGCGGAGGAGATCCAATGAAAGCATTTTTCGAGAAACTGCTCGGCTTTGGTCCTGATCGCGCAATCAAGCAGCTCGAGCCGATTGTACGTCAGATCAATAATCTGGAACCCTCAGTCCAGGCGCTTTCCGACGCTGAACTGCGCGCTAAAACGGACGAGTTCAGGCAGCGCCTTGCCGATGGCGAAACACTCGATGATCTGCTTCCCGAAGCCTTCGCCGTCGTGCGTGAAGCTGCCCGGCGCACTATTGGTCAGCGCCACTACGATGTGCAGTTGATGGGCGGCATTGTGCTGCACCAGGGCAAGATCGCCGAAATGAAGACCGGCGAAGGAAAAACGCTGGTGGCGACCCTGCCGCTCTATCTGAATGCGCTGACCGGCAAAGGGTGCCATCTGGTCACCGTCAACGATTATCTGGCGAAGGTCGGCGCTGGCTGGATGGGACCGATCTATCACATGCTCGGTCTGAGCGTCGCTACAATCTCGCACGAGTACTCGGCGATTTACGACCCGAATTACGTCGATCCGAAGGCGAACCCGGATGATCAGCGTCTCGTCCACTGGCGACCCTGCACGCGGCGCGAGGCGTACCTGGCGGATATTACCTACGGAACGAACAACGAGTTCGGCTTCGACTACCTGCGCGACAATATGGCGTGGGACCTTTCGCAACTCGTGCAGCGCGAGTTGCACTACGCCATTGTGGACGAGGTGGACAACATTCTGATCGATGAGGCGCGCACCCCGCTGATTATCTCCGGTCCGGCACAGGAGAGCGGCGACGAGTATCGTCAGTTCGCCGCGCTTGTGCGTCATCTGAAGCCCAGTCCCTACACGCCCGACCAGATCAAGAAGCAGATGATCGAGGACCCGGAGGGCGATTTCGTGATCGAGCCGCGCTCGAAGAGCATTCAACTGACCGATCAGGGGGTGGCGAAAGTTGAGCGGTTGTTGAAGATTCCCGAAGGCGAGTCGCTCTACGATCCGAAGTACTACCGCCTGACCCACTATCTGGACAATGCGCTGCGGGCGGAGTTCATCTATCAGCGCGACCGGGATTACATCGTCGAGAACGGTGAGGTAATCATCGTCGATGAGTTCACCGGGCGCAAAATGCCCGGTCGCCGCTGGTCCGACGGTCTGCACCAGGCAGTGGAGGCGAAGGAAGGGGTGAAAATGCGCCAGGAAAACGTCACCCTGGCGACGATCACCTTCCAGAACTACTTCCGCATGTACCAGAAGCTCGCTGGCATGACCGGTACCGCCTACACCGAGCGAGAGGAATTCGCCAAGATCTACAACCTGGATGTCGTCGTTATTCCGACGCACCGCCCGATGATCCGCAAGGATTACGACGACCAGATTTACCGCACTGAGAAAGCGAAGTTTGAGGCGGTCATCCGCGAGATCGAGGAAATGCACGCCATCGGGCGGCCAGTGCTCGTCGGCACCACCTCGGTTGAGACGTCGGAGCGGCTGAGTGAGATGCTGAAGCGCCGCGGCATCAAGCACCAGGTGCTGAACGCCAAGTATCACGAGCGCGAGGCGCGCATCGTGGCGCAGGCGGGTCGCAAAGGCGCTGTTACGATTGCCACCAATATGGCAGGTCGCGGTACCGACATCCTGCTCGGCGGCAACCCCGATGGCCTGGTTGAAGAAATTCTTGCCCGGCGCGGCATCAAATTCGATCAGGCGACACCGGAGCAGCTTCGTGAGGCGCAGGAAGAAGCGCGGCGCATTACTGAAGCCGAAGGCGAAGAGGTGCGTGCATTGGGCGGATTGCACATCATCGGCACCGAACGCCACGAATCACGGCGCATCGACAATCAGCTGCGCGGACGCGCTGGTCGTCAGGGAGACCCTGGCTCGTCACGGTTCTATCTATCGCTCGAAGATGAGCTTATGCGGCGCTTCGGTCCAATGGATCGCGTCAAGGGATTGATGGAGCGGTTCGGCGTCGATGAAAGCCTGCCGATCGAAGCCGGTCTGATCAACCGCACCATCGAGAGCGCCCAAACTCGCGTTGAAGGGTACAACTTTGATATTCGCAAGCACACCGTCGAGTTCGACGATGTGATGAACAAGCAGCGCTCTGTGATCTACGCTGATCGGCGCAAGATTCTCGAAGGCGAAAACATGCGCGAGCGGGTGCTCGATATGATCACCGACGAAGTGCACGCGCTGGTCGCGCGGTATCTGCCTGAAACTCGTGGACGCGCCGACGATTTTGAGGAATGGGACCTCGAAGGATTGGTGCGCGCGGTTCGTGCTATCGATCCGATGCTGACCGACGAGAAGATCTCGCCGGAGCGCCTCGAGCATCTCTCGCGCCAGGAGATTGAAGATGCGCTTATGACGGCAATCGAGGAGGATTACGAGGCGCGCGAGCAGGCGATTGGCGAAGAGCGCATGCGCTCCTTCGAGCGGCGCATGATGCTTGGCGCTATCGACCGTCAGTGGGTTGATTATCTCACTGGCATGGAAGACCTGCGCCAGGAGATCGGGTTGCAGGCGGTGGCGCAACGCGATCCGCTCGTGGAATATCAGCGCAATGCTTATGCAATGTTCGAGGAGTTGAAAGCCAACATTCAACGCGACATTGTGTATCAGATCATTCCGGCATCGTTCCAGTACGAGCAATACCTGCGCCAGGTCGAAGCCGAGCAGCAGCGCCGCCTGATCGCCGCCCAGCATGCAGGAATGGCGGATGGCGATGGCAGGGCGGTGCGAACGGTGCGCCACGCCATCCATATGCCGGGGCGTAACGATCCGTGCCCATGCGGCAGCGGGAAGAAGTTCAAAGCCTGCCACCTGGGGCGCGAAGCGGATCTCGTTGCGCTGTTGCAGCAACGCCAGCAGCCGACGCCGACGCAGAGCGTCTCGGTGCAACTGGCGACGAACCAACCCTCATCGGGTCAATCCGCACGCGCCCCGGCGCAACCGGCGCCGAAACAACCTGCGCCGGGTCAATCCGCCGGATCGAGTGCGCCGCGTGGTCGCGCGGTTCCGCCTGCGGCAAATTCGCAGCAGCACAGTGGCAAGTCTCAATCCCAGACTCAGCGCGGCAAAGGCGCGTCTGCCAGAAAGAAGTGACAGGCGCTAGAAAGGCGATAGAACCCTATGACACCTGTTCCACGTCCGCGACCGGTGTTGCTGGTCATTCGCGACGGTTGGGGTGAACGCGAGGAGATTGAAGGCAACGGGGTAAAACTGGCGCGCAAACCCTACGATGATCGCTGGCGCGCCGAGTGTCCGTTCACCCTGGTGCGCGCCGCCGGGAGAGACGTTGGTCTGCCCGATGGACAGATGGGCAACTCTGAGGTAGGGCACCTGAATCTGGGCGCTGGCTTCATTGTGCGCCAGGATATTACGGTGATCGACGACTCGATCACCGATGGGACGTTCTTTACCAACCCGGTGCTCTGCAACGCTATTCGCACTGTGAAGGAACGCGGCACAGCGCTGCACCTGATGGGGTTGCTCGGTCCCGGCGGCGTCCACAGCCACGTCAATCATACCAAAGCGCTCCTCGAACTGGCAAAGCGTGAGGGTCTTGAACGGGTCTACGTCCACTTATTTACCGATGGACGCGATACCATGCCACAGAGCGGGATCGAGTTTGCGCGCGATCTGCTCGCATTTATGGAAGAGCGTCAGATCGGGCGCGTTGCCTCGGTGGTAGGGCGCTACTACGCGATGGACCGCGATAAGCGCTGGGAGCGCACGAAGCAGGCGTATGAGTTGCTGACCAAAGGCGTCGGTCGCCCGGCGCCCGATCCGCTGACGGCGATCCAGCGTTCCTACGACGAAGGCGTGACCGATGAGTTCATCAAGCCAGCCGTGATTGTGGACGAGTCCGGCAAACCGGTCGCCACCATCGGCGATGGCGACGCGGTCGTGTGCTTCAATTTTCGCGCCGACCGGGTGCGACAGATCAGCCGCGCTTTCACGCTGCCTGATTTCGATGGCTTCGAACGGGAAATGCTGCGCGATCTGATCTACATCGCCATGACCGAGTATGAGAAGGACATGCCGTACCAGGTCGCCTTCCAGAACGATGATGTCGCCGTACCGCTGGCGAAGGTGATCAGTGACGCTGGACTGCGACAGTTCCACGCAGCGGAAACCGAGAAATACCCGCATGTCACCTTCTTCTTCAACGGCGGGCGCGAGAAACCCTTCCCCAACGAGGACTGGCAGATCGTGCCGTCGCCGAAGGAGGTGCCAACGTATGATCTCAAGCCGGAAATGAGCGCCTACGGCGTGCGCGATGTGGTGTTGAAGGCTATCGAGTCTGACATGTACGACTTCATTCTCGTCAATTACGCCAATCCCGATATGGTCGGGCATACCGGCGTGATTCCGGCGGTGGTGAAGGCGTGTGAGGCGGTGGACGAATGCACTGGTGCGATCGTGGACGCCGTTGTGGCGCGCGGCGGCGCGGCGATCGTAATGGCCGATCATGGTAACGCTGAGCTTATGATTGACCCGGAGACCGGTGGACCGCACACAGCGCATACGACCAATCCAGTGCCGACCTACCTGGTTGCTGCTCCAGGATTGGGCCTGGACAAAGGACGGGTGGCGTTGCGCGACGGCGGACGTCTCGCCGATGTCGCGCCGACGATCCTCGATCTGCTGGGGCTCGATCCCGCGCCGCAGATGACGGGGAAGAGTCTGCTTGTGCGAAGGTAAGGGATAGCTATGACTGCCCTGATCCTCGATGGGCGCGCACTTGCGAAAACGCTGCGCGAAGAGTTGCGCGCCGAGATTCAGGTATTCGTTCAGACAACAGGCGTCGCGCCATCGCTCGCGGTTGTCAAGATTGCAGGCGATCCCGCATCCGAACGCTATACGCGCACGATCCGCAAAGGATGCGAGGAGATCGGCATCGTCTTCTATGACCATACGCTGCCGCCTGATACCACGCAGGCGGTCCTTGAGGAAACACTGCATGCGCTTAGTTTCGACCGTGCCGTGCATGGCATCTTGCTGCACCTGCCGCTGCCGCCAGGGTTCGATGCCAGCCGCGCTATCGCGCAGATCGACCCGCACAAGGATGTTGATGGCGTCCATCCGTACAATGCAGGCTTGCTCGCTATCGGTCAGCCAGGGATGATCCCCAATACCCCGGCTGGCGGCATGGAACTGCTGCTGCGCAACAACATTCCGATCAAAGGGCAGCGCGCAACGGTCGTCGGGCGCAGCGTCGTGGTCGGCAAGCCGATGGCGCTGTTGCTGCTCCAGGAGCATGCGACTGTCACTATCGCCCATTCGCGCACCAGAGACCTGGCTGCGGTCGTGCGCGAAGCTGACATTGTTGTGGCGGCGACCGGAAAACCGGGGTTGATCACCGGCGATATGGTCAAGCCCGGCGCGGTTGTCGTTGATTTTGGCGTCAATGTCCTCGAGGACGGACGAATTGTCGGCGACGTGGACTTTGCCAGCGTCGCTGAGGTCGCATCTGCCATCACCCCGGTCCCTGGCGGCACAGGACCGGTAACGAACGTTATGTTGCTGCGGAATGTTTTGCGTGCGGCGCGGTGGCAGGGGTTAGGGGTTAGGGGTTAGGGGTTAAGGGTTAGGGGTTAGGGGTTAAGGGTTAAGGGGGTTAGCCTTCCCACCTTCCCACCTGTAACCTTCAACCTTCGCACCTTCAACCTTCGCACCTACCACTCGCAACCCTGTCGCCTCTCGCCTGTCGAGAACCCGCATCACGTATGCTATAATGTATTACGACAATAGTGCCGGGTTGTGTAATGGCAGCACAACGGACTTTGGATCCGTTTGTCCAGGTTCGAGTCCTGGCCCGGCAGCCACGGTTATGCGGACGAGCGCAGGGGATCAGAGGGCGCGCTGCTCTGATGGTCCCCTTCTTCACGACAGTGCGACTGGGAGTTGTTGTTCTTGCCGCCGGTGAAGGCACCCGCATGCGGTCGGCGCTGCCGAAAGTGCTGCATCCGCTCTGCGGACGGCCGCTGATTGGGCATATCCTCGCAGCCGTAGATGCGCTGCAACCGGCGATGAGCGCTGTTGTGCTCGCTTCGGATGCGCTCGACACTGTACGCGCCCGTTTTGGTGAACAGTATCGGTACGTTCTTCAGACTGAACGACTCGGCACCGGGCACGCAACCCTGCAGGCGCGTTCGATTATGCGTGAACGGTGCGACGATGTCCTTGTGCTGGTCGGTGATGCGCCGCTGATCCGCAGCGCCACGCTACAACGCCTTGTCGCGTTACGTCGCGAATACAACGCCCTTGTCGCGCTGTTAAGCTTCACGGCTGACCCGCCAACCGGCTATGGCCGGGTCCTCCGCGATGCCGAAGGAAACGTTATCGCAATCGTCGAAGAGCGAGACGCAACCGATGCCCAGCGCGCCATCACGGAAGTCAACAGCGGCATTCTCTGTTTCGATGCCGCCTGGATGTGGCCCGCGCTCGACCGCGTACAGCGCAGCCCCGTGAAAGGCGAGTATTACCTGACCGATCTTGTCGCACTGGCAATTGCTGATCGAGGCGTCGGCGCGGTGCAGGCGCTCCTCGCCGACGATCCGACAGAGGCGCTTGGCGTTAATGACCGCGTGCAACTGGCGCAGGCGGAGCGCGTCCTGCGGATGCGTCTGCTCGATGCGCTGATGCGCAGCGGCGTGACGGTTGTCGATCCGGCGGCAACCTATGTGGATGTTGACGTGGTTGTCGGGCAGGATACGACGCTGCTGCCAGGAACAATGCTGCGCGGCTCGACGCGCGTGGGCGCCCGCTGCACCATTGGTCCGTACACATCGCTGAGTGATACGATCGTTGCAGATGACGCGCATGTGCGCTATACGTTCGCTGAAGGCGTGGTGATCCCGGCGCGCGCCATTGTCGGCCCATTTGCTTATCTGCGCGGCGCCCAGAGCGTTACTGGCGAATTCTATCAGGCGTAACTCATATGGAAGGTCGTCTTCAGATCTTTAGCGGCAACGCAAATCGTCCCCTGGCGCAGGAGATTGCATCATACCTGAACATCAACCTTGGTCGCGCCATGGTCGGCACGTTCAAAAACGGCGAAACGCGCGTCAAGATCGAGGAAAACGTGCGCGGTTCCGATGTGTTCGTGGTTCAGCCGACGTGTACCCCGGTCAATCACAACCTGATGGAGTTGCTGCTCCTGATCGACGCACTACGACGCGCATCGGCGGCGCGCGTGACGGCGGTCATTCCCTACTACGGCTACGCCAAGCAGGAGAAGAAAACGACCGGTCGCGAGCCGATCTCGGCAAAACTGGTCGCCAATCTGATCCGCACTGCTGGCGCTGACCGGGTGTTGACGATGGATCTGCACGCCCCGGCTATCGAGGGATTCTTCGATATTCCGGTCGATCACCTCCAGGCCGGACCCATCCTCGCCGAACATATTCGTGAAATGAACCTGCCGCGCCTGGTGGTCGTTTCGCCCGATGCAGGCGGCGTGGGGCGCGCCAACAGTTTTCGTGAGCGCATCGGCGCTGGGCTGGCAATCATCGCCAAGCAGCGTCCGCAACCCGATGTCGCCGAAATGCTCGACATGGTCGGTGATGTCGAGGGGAAGACTGCCGTGATCGTCGATGACATGATCTCAACCGGCGGTACGCTGGCGGAAGCGGCCCGCGTTCTGCGTGAACGCGGCGCGATGGCGGTGTATGCCTGCGCGACCCATGGCATCTTTGCCGGGGACGCAACGGAGATCATCGCTCAATCAGCGCTTGTCGAAACCATCGTCACCAACACCATTCCGCTCCCCGAAGGCTGCCGCAAAGCGCGCATTCGCGCTATCAGCGTCGCGCCGCTGTTTGCGGAAGCCATTATGCGCATTCACAAGGATCTCTCATTGAGCGCGCTGTTTTCGTGAACATCATGCGACCGCGCGGGTGAGGATAACACGTTGGACGTTGAAACTGGCCTGGTTCTAGCAGGTATCATTCTCTGTCTCTTTGTCCTGGCATTCACATCAGCGGTCGATGCTGCAATGACGGCGATCGGTCGTCATCGGCTCGGGTTGCTGCATGAAACCGATACGCGGCGTGCGCAGGTGATTGACCGCCTGCTTGCCGAACCGTATCGCTTCAAGGCGACGGTTTTGCTGCTCAACAGCGCTGCGACGATCACCGCCACGGCGCTGACGTTACGCCTGTTTGACGGCCAGAGATGGCAATGGCGCGCGGCTGCGCTTGTCGGATTGCTGCTCGCCATTCTGATCCTCTCCGAAGCGTTGCCGAAAGCGCTGGCAATTCGCAATCCTTCCGCAACCGCGCGTCTGCTCGCTGGCCCGATGGTGCTCAGTACGCGCCTCCTGACGCCATTCATCTGGATGATTGGGGTGATCACCGGTCCGTTCGTTCGTGCTGCCAGTGGTCAGACCCCCTCGCCGATGCCGCTGGTGACTGAGGAAGAACTGCGCATGCTGGTGAATGTCGGCGAGGAAGAAGGGTTGATCGAGCCGGACGAGCGCGAGATGATTGAAGGGATCTTCTCCTTTGGCGACACAACAGTGCGCGAGGTGATGATCCCGCGAGTGGATATTGTGGCGCTCGAGGAAACCGCCTCCGTTGATGAGGCGCTGAATGTCATTCTCAGAACCGGTCATTCGCGCATTCCGGTCTATCGTGAAACGATAGACCACATCGTCGGGATCCTCTACGCGAAGGATTTGCTGCTCTGGTTGCGCTCCGGGCAACGTGACGCATCGATCGGTTCGCTCCTCCGCACTGCCCACTTTGTTCCCGACACAATGAAAGTGGATGCCTTGCTGAGAGACCTTCAGGCGCGCAAAGTTCATCTGGCAATCGTCGT
>JANWXL010000423.1 GCA_025055265.1 Roseiflexus sp. | reverse complement strand
CAACCCGCGGCTGCCAGTGTGGGTCGGCGAGCTGTACCTGGAATACCATCGCGGCGCCTACACCAGCCAGGCGCGCACCAAGCAGAACAACCGCCAGGCGGAACTGCTGCTGCGCGAAGCCGAATGGCTCAATGCCTGGGCCGTCACGCAGGGCGCGGTCAGCCGCCAGGCGGACCTCGACGCCGCCTGGCGCACGGTGCTGCTCAATCAGTTTCACGATATTCTGCCTGGCAGCTCCGTGCCGCTGGTCTACGTCGAGAGTGAACAGCAGTTCGCCGAAGTGCGCGAAACGGTCGAGACAGCGCGCCACGCCGCTATCACTGATTTGACCCGCAGCGACAGCGACGGCGCTGCGCCGCGCCTGGCGGTGTTCAACAGTCTCGCCTGGGATCGAACTGAGTGTGTCGTCATTCCGCTCGAAGACCAGCGCCAGCCGCTGGTCGAGGGTTCGGCGCAGGTCATCGATCAGCTCGACGGCACACGCGTGTTGCTGGTCGAAGCGACGGTTCCCGCATTCGGGTACGCGGCGCTGCACGCCGGGCATCGCGCATCCCCGCCAGCGCACTTCATCGCCCGCCGCGAGTACCTGGCGTCAGACGAGTTCCGCATCGAGTTCGACGCCAACGGCGAGATCGGGTCGCTCTACGACGCCCGGCATGAGCGCGAGATCATCGCCGAAGGCGCCACAGGCAATCAACTCGTGCTCTACGAAGACCGCCCGATGTTCTGGGACGCCTGGGACATCGATCCGTTCTATCTGGAGAAGCCGTACCCTATCCACGACATCAGCGAGTGGCGGGTGATCGAGGAAGGACCGCTGCGCGCAACGATCGAGATCGTGCGACGCTTTGGCAAGAGCGCGCTGCGGCAGCGGATCAGCCTGTGGCGCAACAATCGCCGGATCGACTTCGAGACTGAGGTGGACTGGCAGGAGCGCCAGAATCTGCTGCGCGTCCTCTTCCCGCTGCGGCTCAACGCCGCCCGCGCGACGTGCGAAATTCAGTTCGGCGCAGTCGAGCGCCCGACGCACCGCAACACCAGTTGGGATTGGGCGCGCTTCGAGGTGTGCGCCCACCGCTGGATCGACCTGAGCGAAGGCGGGTACGGCGTGGCGCTGCTGAACAATGGAAAGTACGGACACAGCCTGCTCCACAACACCCTCGGCATCTCGCTGCTCAAATCGGCGGTGATCCCTGATCCGCAGGCGGACCGCGGGCTGCACCGGTTCACCTACAGCCTGCTGCCGCACGCTGGCGACTGGCGCGAGGCGCAGGTCACCCGGCGCGCGTATGAACTGAACGCGCCGCTGCGCCCGGTGACCGTCACCGGCGAGATCCCGGCGGAAGGAAGGTCGTTCCTGCGCGTGGAGAGCGACCACGTGATTGTCGAAACGATCAAGACGGCGGACGACGGCGACGGTCTGATCGTGCGCATGTACGAAGCGCACAACCAGCGCGGTCGGGTGCGCCTCAATTTCGGGCGACCGGTCGAGTCGGCAGTAGAGGTCGATCTCCTGGAGCGCGAAACCGGACCGGTAACCGTGGACGGGCATACCGTGCAGTGCAATGTGCGCCCATTCGAAATCAAAACAATCCGCGTGCGGTTGGAACCATCGTCGTAGGGGCAGGTCTGAGACCTGCCCCAACCCGGCGCCGCCGCCCCCAACCCAGCGGCAGATGACCGTCACCTGCGCGATGCGGGCGACCACCGGCAGCGAACAGCGCACCCGACGATCAACCCGCCAGCGCGTCACCCGGCGGCGGTGACGGTCATCATCAC
>JANWXL010000478.1 GCA_025055265.1 Roseiflexus sp. | reverse complement strand
CGCTGCGTATGCTGGCGCTGCCCGTCCTGCTGCGCGTGTGAACATCCGCAGCGCCGATGGCGATCCGATTGAACTGATAGACAGCGACTCGGGGCATCGGATCGAGCAGATCGCTGCTACTCGCGCACCGTTCGAGGTCTTCCCCGGCGCGGTCTACATGCACCAGGGCGATACGTATGTCGTCGCCGAGTTGACCTCCCGACGGGCGCTGGCGCGGAGAGCGCGGGTCGAGTACTACACCCAGACCATCGACGAAACCGAGATTGCAGTGCGGCAGGTGCGTCAGCAGCGCCAGGTCGGACCGGCAACTATCTCGCTGGGAGTAGTTGACGTGACGCGCCAGGTCGTCGGTTACAAACGCAAGAAGCACTACACCGACGAGGTGATCAGCGAGCACGATCTAACCATGCCGCCGCAGACATTTCGCACAATCGCGGTCTGGTGGACAATTCCCGAGCCGATCTGCCGCCAGGTGGCGCAGGTGTGTGACGATGCGCTCGATGCGTTGCACGCGATGGAACACGCTGCCATCGGATTGTTGCCGCTCTTCGCACAGTGCGACCGCGCCGACATTGGCGGGCTTTCGACCGATGCGCATCCCGACACCGGCGCTGCGACGATCTTCGTGTACGACGGCGTGCCGGGAGGTGTGGGGATTGCCGAAGTCGGGTATGATCAGGCGGCGCAGTGGTGGGAGCAGACCTGGCGGTTACTGACCGACTGTCTGTGCAGCGAGGGATGCCCGGCGTGCATTCAGTCGCCGAAGTGCGGGAATGCCAATCAACATCTGTCGAAGATCGGCGCAGCGACGCTTGCGGCGCTGCTGACCGGGCACGCTCCGCCGCTGCCGGGCGCGTTCAGCAGGAATGCAGCGGGCACGGCGTTCATCGAAGATCTGCAACGGCAACTGGCGCGCGCACGCAGCGAACCGCCAGGGGTGCGCCGCACCGCCGTGCTGGTGGCGCTGCGCTATCGGATTGCGACCGGGCGCGCGTTCATCAACGACGATGCTGGCAGAGCGGCGCTGGCGATGATCGAAGCAGAAGCGAATGCGCTGCAAAGATAATCAGGATGCCCCGAATGTCGATTTAGGGAACCACTCTGCCGCCGGTTCGACAGTGTCCGCCGGACGCGGACCGGTGTCGCTCCACCCTTCCTGGTTCTCAAGCGTCATTACCGGCTCGACTTCCATATCGTGAGTGCAGAGAATCTGGCAGGAGAGGCGATACTGACCGAGCAGACCGCGCTCGCTGAGTTTCTGATATTCAGCGGCGGTCATTGTGTCGGGTTCGCCTGAAATGAACGTAACCCGGCACGTTGTGCAGCGCGCCTGACCGCCGCACCGGTGCCCAATGTGGATGCCCATGTCCTCAATCGCGTTGACCAACCGCTTGTCTGCGCTCCATTCCGCTGTTTTGCCAGCAACCGTCAGCTTTGGCATATGCGCTGTTCCTCCACACGTTCTGGAAAGGCTTTCTCCCTCATTGTACACTATGTCTACAGATTGAACGCAATGCCAGTCGTATGTCGCTCCGCTCCCCGGCGCGGTGATGCAGTGGCGCCCTGCCCCGACGGATAGAACGCAGCGGCGCTGCGACCCGCTTTGACCAGGCGCCCTCGTTGAGCAGGTCTCAGATCTGCCCCTTCCTTCTCTGCGTTTCAGAGATGACCACGGAGAGTTGTCGTTTCTCCCCTGTTTTCTGCTGCCGCCTTGATAATATATGTGGGGAATGTTGCAAAGAATGATTCATCTCCGCCTTTCCTGGTATCCGGTATAAGACGCGCAGGCGTCGTTGAGAAAGAATGGCAGCAGTCCTATGCACGCAGTCGTTGCTATCAAGCAGGTGCCCGATACCTCGAATGTGCGTATTGATCCCGAAACGGGCACACTCATCCGCGAGGGAGTCCCTGCCATTGTCAACCCCTACGACATCCATGCCGTCGAAGCGGCAGTGCAGCTCAAAGAGCGGGTTGGCGGCGGGCAGGTGACGGTGATCACAATGGGTCCTCCAAAGGCAGCGGAAGCGCTCCTCGAATGTGTCGAGCAAGGCGCGGATCGCGCGATCCTGATCAGTGATCGCAAGTTTGGCGGCGCCGATACGCTGGCGACCTCGTATGTGCTAGCTCGCGCGATTGAGGTCATCAATGCCGAACAGCCGGTTGACATCATTTTCTTCGGCAAGCAGGCAATCGATGGCGACACGGCGCAGGTCGGTCCGGGGGTGGCGACGCGCCTGAACATTCCGCTGATCACGTATGCGGTAGCGATTGAGGAGTTTGATCTGGCAGCCCGCAGGGCGGTGGTGCACCGTCGGGTCGAGCAGGGCATTGAGGTCCTGGAGACGACCCTGCCAGTGTTGTTGACGGTCGAGAAGGAAATCGCACCGGTGCGCCATGCGCCGCTGCCGCGCCTGATCGCAGCAGCGCGCTACCAGCCCGAGGTGTGGACAGCGACATCCCCGGTGCCTTTCGATCCGCAGCAGATCGGACTGAAAGGCTCGCCAACCGTAGTCGGCAAGGCGTATACGCCTGCGCCGCGCTCTGGAGGCGATGTGCTCTCGGTCGCTGAGCTTGGGCTGGATGCAGTGGTAGCGCGGGCGATGGCAGTGATTGAGCAGGCGCATGTACGCAACCTGCAACCTGTAACGGGAGTCGTGTCATGAACGCTGAACAGCCAACCATTCCGCGCATCTGGGTATTTGTCGAACAACAGGAACATCAGGTGCATTCGGTATCGTGGGAACTGCTCGGCGCGGCGAAGCGGCTGTCGGCGGATCTGCCAGGCAGCGTGGTTGAGGCGGTGCTGCCAGGGCATCAGGTTGCCGATCTGGCGCCGCAGGCGTTTCAGTACGGCGCATCGCGCGTCTATGTGATCGACAATCCGGTGCTGGAGATCTACCGCAACCTGCCGTATGCCGTCGCCGTAAGTCAATTAGTGGCGGAATATCGCCCTGAGATCTTCCTGATCGGCGCGACGACGCTGGGGCGCGACCTGGCAGGCTCGATCGCCACGCGTGTCAGCACCGGTCTGACCGCCGACTGCACCGAACTCTCAATCGACCCCGCCAACCATATTCTGGCAGCCACCCGCCCGACGTTCGGCGGCAACCTGATGGCGACGATCCTCTGCCGTCGCCACCGTCCGCAGATGGCGACGGTTCGCCCGCGGGTGCTGCCAATGCCGGAGCCTGTGCCGGACGCAACCGGCGAGGTGGTGAATGTTCCGTTCGATATGCGCGAGGAAGATGTGCCGGTCAAACGGTTGCGGTTGATCCGCGCCGAAGAGCAGCCCAATATCGAATACGCCGATGTGATCGTTGCTGGCGGGCGCGGCGTCGGCGGACCGGAGGGTTTCGCGCTGCTGCAGGAACTTGCAGACGCACTTGGCGGCATGGTCGCAGCCAGCCGTCCTGTAGTAGACGCCGGATGGATGGATGCCAGCCGGCAGGTGGGGCAGACAGGCAAAACGGTGCGTCCCAAGCTGTATATCGCCGCTGGCATCTCTGGCGCAGTGCAGCATCGGGTCGGCATGAGCGGCGCTGATGTCATTCTGGCGATCAACACCGATCCCAACGCGCCGATCTTCCAGATTGCCACGATGGGGATCGTCGGCGATCTGTATGAGGTGATTCCCGCGCTGATACGTCAGGTGAAAGGACAGTCGTATGACGGGCAGGCTCACCTTTGATGCTATTGTCGTCGGCGCCGGTCCGGCGGGTGTGGCGGCGGCGCTGACCATGGCGCGCGGCGGGTTGAATGTCATCATTATTGAACGGGGCCGCTTCGCTGGCGCCAAAAACCTCTTCGGCGGGGTGTTCTACACCCACGCGCTGGCGGATGTCCTGCCCGATTACTGGGAGCGCAAACCGCCATTTGAGCGCCCGGTCACCGAGCAGGGGTACTGGATGCTCTCGCCGGATAGCGCCATCCGTGTGATGCACAAGAGTGAACGGTATCTGAAGGAACCTGCGGACGCCTACACGGTGCTGCGGGCGCGGTTCGACCCGTGGTTCGCTGAACAGGCGGCTGCGGCCGGCGCCTTGCTCATCACCCGCACGACCGTCACCCGGCTGCTGAAGGACGAACGCGGGCGCGTGATCGGCGTCGATACGGATCGTCCTGACGGCCAGGTCTACGCGCCGGTTGTCATCATTGCTGAGGGGGTCAACAACCTGCTCACGCAGCAGGCGGGATTGATTGCGTCGGACCTGCCGCCGAAGTATGTGGCGCTGGCAGTCAAGGAGTACATCAACCTGCCGGCGAAGGAGTTGCAGACACGCTTTGGTCTGAGCGGTCCGCGCGAAGGCGTGGCGATCGATGTGTTTGGCGACGTGACGCTCGGGTTGCCAGGCACCGGCTTCATCTACACCGATCAGTCGGGTATTTCGATTGGCGTCGGGATGCTGCTTGACGAGTTTGTCACCCATCGACTGCGCCCCTACGAGGTGCTGGAGCGCTTCAAGAACCATCCGGTCGTGCGCCCGTACCTGGAAGGCGGCGAGGTGCGCGAATACGGCGCGCATCTGATCCCGGAGATGGGGTACGACCGCATGCCGAAGCTGGCAGGCGATGGAGTGATGGTGGCAGGCGATGCCGCCGGGATGGTGGACGCGCTGCACCGCGAAGGGACGAACCTGGCGATCACAGCGGGCAAGATGGCGGGCGAAACGGCGCTGGCGGCGCACCAGGCGGGCGATTTTTCAGCGGCGTTCTTGAGCCGTTATCGTCGGAAGCTGGAAGGCACGTTCGTGTTGCAAGACATGAAACAGTACCGGCGCATGACCGATTTTCTCGAAAGCTCGCCGCAGTTTATGGGCACCTACGTCAACCTGCTGAACGAAGCGGCGCTGCGCTACTTTACGGCTCACGGCATTCCCAAGCGCACGATGGAGCACGAGATCCTCAAGATGGTGCGCGAGCGTCGCTCGTTTACCGGCGTCGCCTGGGATATGCTGAAGTTAATGCGTGCAATGCGGGGGTAAGCTATGAGTAATCGAAACAATGGCCAGACGGCGCCTGTTGCCGACATTAAGTTGCCGCACGTCAACATCGACGATCTGATCGTCTGCCTGAAATACTACGTCGATGAAGAGAACGCCCATATCCGCATCAAGGATCAGGCAATCTGCGCCGCGTGCAATCCAAAGCCGTGCCTGGCGTTCTGTCCGGCGCACGTCTTCGAGACCGACCGCCACGGGCGGATGATGGTCAGTTACCAGGCGTGCGTCGAGTGCGGCAGTTGCCGCATCGCCTGCCCGTTCCGCAACGTAGACTGGCGTCTGCCGCGCGGCGGGCACGGAGTGGCGTATAAGTACGGGTGAGGGGCGAGGCGCGAGGGGCGAGGCGCGCGGCGCGCAGCGCGCGGCAAGAGGGGACGAGGCGCGCGGCAAGAGGGGACGAGGCGCGCGGCGCGAGGCGTGAGGCAAGAGGGATGCGGCACACGGCGCGCCGTCGTTCCTTGCTGCCATTCGTTTATTCGCTTCCCCATTCGTTGACAGGCGAAAGCGGCGCGAGGCGAGAGGGACGAGGCGCGAGGCAAGCGGGGTGCGCCCGAGGCGCGCATGCGCTCAGTCGCTGCCATTCGTTTCTTCGCTTCCCCATCCGTTGACAGGCGAAAGCGGCGCGCGGCACGAGGCAAGAGGCAAGAGGGATGCGGCACACGGCGCGCCGTCGTTCCTTGCTGCCATTCGTTTATTCGCTTCCCCCATTCGTTGACAGACGAAAGAGGCACGCGGCACGAGGCGAGAGGTGCGAGGCACGGGGCACGCGGCGCCCATTCGTTTATTCGCTTCCCCATTCGTTGACAGACGAAAGAGGCACGCGGCGCAAGGCACGCGGCACGCGGCGCCCATTCGTTTATTCGCTTCCCCATTCGTTGACGGACGAAAGAGGCACGCGGCACGCGGCACGCGGCACGCGGCGCCCATTCGTTTATTCGCTTCCCCATTCGTTGACAGACGAAAGAGGCACGCGGCACGCGGCACAAGGCACGCGGCGCCCATTCGTTTATTCGCTTCCCCCATTCGTTGACAGACGAAAGAGGCACGAGGCGAGAGGTGCGAGGCACGGGGCGCGAGGCGCCCATTCGTTTATTCGCTTCCCCATTCGTTGACCCATTCGTATGACCGTTTTCTCTTCACATCGCACGACAGACTCGCGCTTCCCCGTGACTTTAGTACTACGAACGACACCCCTGTTTGTCCCCCGGACAGCAGACATGATGACCCATTTCATTAAGAACAGGTTCATACTATACTACCGCCTGTAGCGCGTTGTGACAAACGCCACAATCCAGGAGACGCACAGAGTTTCTCTAGCAGACCAGTGTGTTCCGATCTGCGGCCCGTCGGGAGCGGCGCTTCGCGCCTCGTTCCGATTGGCCGCAAATGATTCCTACGGGAACCATCATCAGTCGCTCGAAGCGAAAGGAGGAACAATGCCGCCTCTTCCGCAAACCGCACAACAGCGCGCGCGACGCGCAATCGCGCGGATCGAAGCGCTTGGCAGCGGCGACGCTCTGCCAGCCGTGCTCACATCACACGACGCTATCGCCTGCATGGGACGCGCCTGGTTTCACGATATGCTCCGCTGTGGAAAGTTGCCGGGTGTGCAGGTTGTGCCGCAGGGCGTCTGGCGTTGTGATCGAGATACGTTTGTTGAATGGCTGATGGAGGTAAGCCATGGCTCCACGAAAGCGATGGACATCGCTGAGCGATCTTGTGCGTCACACCCTGCGGCAGCAGGAGTGGCTGTCGCTGCGCGAAGCAGCCGAACTCTATCGCGTCACCGACGAGACAATGCTGGCGTGGGTGCGCGCGGGCGCATTCCCGTCCAAAACCATCGACGGGCGGACATGGGTGGCGCGGGCGGAACTCGAAGCGGCGCTGCGCCGAAAACCGGGTGATTGCAATGACAACGACCGATTACGGTGATTCCTTGATCAACGCGCTGATGCGCGCCCTGCAATCAGC
>JANWXL010000453.1 GCA_025055265.1 Roseiflexus sp. | reverse complement strand
TGCACCCGGCGTGGGTGCGCCACTGGCGTGGGCGCGCCGCAGGCGCGCCCCTACCTGCCACGTGCACCCGGCGTGGGTGCGCCACTGGCGTGGGCGCGCCGCAGGCGCGCCCCTACCTGCCACGTGCACCCGGCGTGGGTGCGCCACTGGCGTGGGCGCCGCGACCGCGATATTGCCGTGCAACGTCGCTACGTCGTGGATCTTGAACTCCGCGCGTGCATCGCCAACGCCCGTTCAACGACATTCTCGACTGTGAACCCGTATTCCCGAAACACGACCTGGTATGGCGCCGAGGCGCCGAAGGTCTCCACGCTGATACAGTCGCCCTGATCACCGACCCAGCGTTCCCACCCCTGCGACACGCCCGCTTCAATGGCCAGACGAGCGCGCACGTTCGGCGGCAGGACGCTATCGCGGTATTCCTGGGGTTGCAGCGCAAACAATTCCCACGACGGAAAACTGACCACCCGCGCCGCCACGCCGCGTTCCGCCAGCGCCGCCTGCGCCGCGAGCGCCAGCGCCACCTCCGAGCCGCTCGCCATCAGGATCACCTGCGGCTTCCCGTCAGCGGCATCGCGCAACACATACGCTCCGCGCCACACCCCATCGGCGGACGCCAGCGCCGACCGGTCGAACACCGGCAGTTTCTGCCGGCTCAGAATCAGCGCCGTCGGACCGTCAGCGCGCTCAAGGGCAATCCGCCAGGCGACCACGGTTTCGTTGGCATCGGCAGGGCGAATGACCCACAGGTTAGGAATGGCGCGCAACGCCGCCAGATGCTCGACCGGTTGGTGTGTCGGACCATCTTCCCCCAAACCGATGCTATCGTGGGTGAAGACATAGACGACCGGATGGTGCGACAGCGCCGCCAGGCGAATGGCGCCGCGCATATAATCCGAAAAAACCAGGAACGTCCCGCCGTAGGGCTTGACTCCGCCGTGCGCCGCCATGCCGTTCAGGATCGCCCCCATCGCATGCTCCCGCACGCCAAACCAGATCACCCGCCCGGTGCGGCAATCCGCCTGGAAACTCGCCGTTGTCGTATATGGCGTTTTGGTGCTTTCCGAAAGATCGGCAGAACCGCCGATCATCCAGGGAATCACATCGTAGAGCGCCTGAATCGTCTTCCCGGACGCATCGCGCGTCGCCAGGTCGCCGCCTGCCGGGCTGAATGTTGGTAGACGCGACTCCCAGCAGTCCGGCAGTTTCCCTGCCAGCGCCAGACGCAGCTCGCGGGCTTCGGCGGGATACGCCGCCGCATACGCCTCGAAACGCGCCTGCCAGTCGGAACGCAGCGCAGCCCCACGTTCCTGCGCCGCGCGCATTAATGTACGAACCTCATCAGGAACAAAGAACGCGGCGTCCGGATCCCACCCCAACGCCTGCTTCGTAGCGCGCACGCCATCAGCACCAAGCGGAGCGCCGTGCACCTTGTTCGTGCCTGCCATCGGACTACCGTAGCCGATGGTTGTGCGGACTGCAATGAGCGACGGGCGATCCGTCACCCCCTGCGCTTCGCGGATCGCCGCCTCGATAGCGTCGAGGTCATTGCCGTCGGCGACCCGCGCCGTATGCCAGCCATACGCGGCAAAGCGCAGCAGCACATCCTCGGTGAACGCC
>JANWXL010000446.1 GCA_025055265.1 Roseiflexus sp. | reverse complement strand
TCCATTGAACTGATGAAGCCGGTGACATGGTTTGCGCCGTCGTGGGCGTTTCTGTGCGGCTCCATCGCCAGCGGCGCCAGTCACTGGACGTTGCCCGACGTTGGGCGTATCGCGCTGGGCGTGCTGCTTGCCGGTCCGATCCTCTGCGGTATGTCGCAGGTGGTCAACGATTATTGCGACCGCGATGTGGACGCGATCAACGAGCCGCAGCGCCTGATCCCGTCGGGCCTGGTATCGACGCGGCAGGTATTTGTCACTGTCGGCGTGCTGGTCGTGCTTGGTCTGAGCATCGCACTGTTTCTGGGGCAGTACGTCGCGCTAATGACGGCGATTGGCATGGTGCTGGCGGTGATCTACAGCGCGGATCCGATCCGCGCCAAACGTAATGGCTGGATTGGCAACGCCATTGTGGCGGTATCATACGAAGGGTTGCCCTGGATCGCCGGTCATCTGGCGTTTGCGCCGTTGACCTTCGGCAGCGTGCTGATGGCGGCGCTCTTCTCGCTTGGCGCCCATGGCATCATGACGATCAACGACTTCAAGAGCATGGAAGGCGACCGTATCACCGGCATTCGTTCGATCCCGGTGCTGTACGGCGAGATTGCTGCCGCCTGGACTGCGTTCGTAACCATCAATGTTGCGCAGATCATGGTGGTGATGTATTTCCTGCACCTCAGGAATTGGATCATCGCTGGCATTATTGGTGCGCTGGTGCTGATGCAGATTCCGACGCAGTGGAAGTTCTTCTCGATCCCTGATCCGCGCAAACGCGCCATTTTCTACAACGCCAGCGGCATCGCCATGTTCGTGTGGGGCATGATGGCGGCAGCAATCGGGGTGCGTGGTTAGTTGTCTAACCTCTAACCCCTGACGATGGGCTAGAAGGAGCGACTCATGGACCCAGTCCTCGTGGTAGGCGCATCGGTCGGAGGCTCAACGGCCGCCGATACGCTGGCGCGTGCGGGTGTGCCGGTGGTGATGCTTGAACGAGATACGTCGTATGTCAAACCGTGCGGCGGCGCCGTGCCGCCGGTGGCGTTCACCGAGTTCGACCTGCCGGAAACCCTGATCTCACGCAAGGTGCACCACGCGCTGGTGCATTCGCCAAGCGAGCGCGTCGTCGAGATCGAAGTCGCTGGCGTTCATCACTCCGATCAGGATTATATTGCGATGTGCTGCCGTGAGGAGTTCGACCGCTATCTTCGCCAGCGCGCTGTGCAGCGCGGTGCAATCCTGATCGAAGGTCAACTGGTCGATCTGACGTTCGATCAGGACGGCGTGACCGCGACCTACCGCGAGCGGTTCGGCGGCGCGCGCCAGCAACTGCGCGCTGTGGCGGTGATCGGCGCCGACGGCGCCTACTCGACGACGGCGAAACTTCTGGGATTGCCCAATTTGCCGCGCTGTATCGCCATCCAGCAGCGCATTCGCCTGCCCGCCGGTAAAATGGCGCGCTGGGAGGATACCGCCGATCTCTATCTGGGTCCCGACGTCAGCCCCGACCTGTACGCCTGGGCATTCCCCAAGAGCGACCACGTCGCCGTCGGCATCGGAACCGGACCGGCGCATAGCAAACGCGCGCGGGAGTTGCTCGCCAATCTGAAGCGTCGGATTGCCAGAGATCTCGAAGGCGGCGAGATCATTCTGGAAGAAGCGCACGCACTGCCGATGGAGCCGCGTGAGCATATGGCGTTCGAACGCGCCATGCTGATCGGCGATGCAGCAGGCCTGGTGGTGCATACGTCGGGCGAAGGGATCTATTGGGCGATGAAGAGCGGCAAGATGGCGGCGGAAACGCTGATCGCCAACCTGCCCAACGCGTCGCTTGCTGCGCTGCGTCGTTATGAACGCCAGTGGTGGAAGACCTATGGCACAATGTACCGGTTTCTCGTCTGGTTGCAGAAATGGGGATACGGGAATGCGCGGCAGATGGAGGTCTTCACCGATATGTGCCGCAATCTGGATGTCCAGCGCCTGACATTCGAGTCGTACATGCACAAGAAAATGACGCCGGTGCCGTGGCTGGCGCAGTTGCGCATGACGGCTGATATTCTTGCGGCGCAGGTGCGCCATTATCTCCCGCGCCGTCGGACCAGTCAACC
>JANWXL010000347.1 GCA_025055265.1 Roseiflexus sp. | reverse complement strand
CGGCGCCGGTCCCGGTCGCGCCGACCTGATCACGGTGCGGGGCCTGACCGTGCTGCGTCAGGCTGATGCGGTGCTCTATGATCGCCTGATCGCGCCTGAACTGCTCGACGAAGCGCCGCCGCACGCCGAGCGCATCTTCGTCGGCAAGCGTCCAGGGCATCATGCGTTGCGCCAGGAAGGGATCAACGAGTTGCTGGTGCGGTTGGTGCGCGATGGGTTACAGGTCGTGCGGCTGAAAGGCGGCGATCCCTGCGTCTTCGGGCATGCGGCTGAGGAAGCGGCAGCGCTCGCCGCCGCCGGGTTGCCGTATGAAATCGTGCCGGGCGTGTCCTCGGCAATTGGCGTGCCTGCGTATGCTGGCATCCCGTTGACCCGTCGGAGTGTGGCGTCGGCATTTGCGGTAGTCACTGCGCATGAGGCATCGGAAACCGCCAGCGGTATCGACTGGCGCGCGCTCGCCGCCATGCCGACGCTCGTCGTGCTCATGGCACTCACCCGTCTCGACGTGGTCTGTGCGAAACTCATCGCTGCCGGGCGCGACCCGCAGACCCCGGCGGCGCTGATCAGCCGCGGCACGACGGCGCAGCAGCGGGTGCTGCGCGCAACGCTGGCGACCCTTCCCGATACGCAACTGCGCGCCGAACTGCCGCCGCCTGCCGTTCTGGTTGTCGGCGCGGTCGCGGCGCTGACCGACACCCTCGGCTGGTTTGACCCATCAAGCGCACCCATGCATCATATGCTGTGGGAGGACGAATAATGCCCGCTCTGCCGCGTCTGCTGATCGCCGCGCCGATGAGCGGCAGCGGCAAAACGACGATCACTGCCGGGTTGATCGCCGCGCTGACGGCGCGCGGTTTGACGGTTGCGCCATTCAAATGCGGACCGGACTATATCGATCCAGGGTACCATGCGCTCGCCTCCGGGCGCGCCTGTTTCAACCTCGACGCCTGGCTGACGCCGCCGGATCAGATCGCCGGTATTCTGGCACGGCGCAGCTCAGGTGCAGATCTGGCGATCATCGAGGGGGTGATGGGGCTGTTCGACGGCTACTCCGGCGACGACGACACCGGCAGCAGCGCGCATATCGCGCGCCTGACCGCCACGCCGGTCGTGATTGTGCTCGATGCGCGGGCAATGGCGCGCACCGCCGCCGCGCTCGTCGCCGGGTTGCGCGATTTCGACCGTCAGCTCACGGTTGCTGGCGTGATCCTCAACCGGGTCGGCAGCCCGCGCCACGCGCGCATGGTGCAGGACGCGATCGAGGGGAGCGTTGGCGTGCCGGTGCTTGGCTTTCTGCAACGAGACGAAATGCTTACGCTGCCGGAGCGTCATCTGGGGCTGATCCCGGTGGCGGAGCCGGGGCGCTGGCAGGCGTGGCTGAATGAGGTGCGCGCGCGCATCGAAGCGACCATTGATCTGGATCGGGTGGTTGCGCTGGCGCGCACCGCGCCGCCGCTCGATGAGGGCGCGATCACTCTGCCGCCGCTGGAGCGCGCAGCAAGCGATCAGGCGCCGGTGATTGCCGTTGCGCGCGATGAGGCGTTCAGTTTTCTCTATGAGGACAATCTCGATCTGCTGCGCGCAGCAGGTGCCGAGATTGCCTTCTTCAGCCCGCTGCGCGACACGATGCTGCCCAAAGGAACAGCAGCGATCTATCTGTGCGGCGGCTTCCCCGAACTCTACGCCGAAGCGCTTGGCGCCAACCGCGCTCTGATGCATGCCATTCGCGCAGCGATTGATGCCGGGACGCCAGTGTATGCCGAGTGCGGCGGGTTGATGTATCTGACGGAAGCGATCACCGATGCGGAAGGACGCACCTTTCCGATGGTCGGTGCGCTTGCCGGGCGCTCGGTGATGACGCCGCGCCTGACGCTGGGGTATCGCACGGCGCGCGCTGAGTGCGACACCTGGCTCTGGCGCACGGGCGAGACGTTGCGCGGACACGAGTTTCACTATTCCGCCTGGGAAGACCGACCGGAGTCCCTGCCCTGGCTCTACACCTGCCTGCCCGACGCCATGCGTCCGGCAGCGTTTGCGGAAGGCGCGGTAATCAACAACACGCTCGCGTCGTATATCCACGTCCACTTCCTGGCGTGCCCGCAGGCGGCGCAGCGGTTCGTCGCGGCAGCCGCAGCCTGGCAGAAAGGAGCGCTGGCATGAGTCGCGTTGTGCTCTTCACCGGCGGCGCACGTAGCGGCAAAAGTCTGCGCGCCGAACAGTACGCAACGCGCCTGAGCGAGCGCGTCGTCTACCTGGCGACTGCCGAGGCGGGGGATGACGAAATGCGCGAACGGATCGCCCATCATCGCCAGCGCCGTCCGGCTGCCTGGCAGACCGTCGAAGCGCCACGTGATGTCGCGGCAACACTGGCGTCGCTTGCGCCCGGTTCGGTTGTGCTGCTCGACTGTCTCTCGCTCCTGGTGAGCAATCTGCTGCTGGCGCACGAAGAGAACCCGGCGCCGGTCGTCGAACGGGAAGTAGAAGCGATCCTGGAAGCGGCAGGCGCCCG
>JANWXL010000335.1 GCA_025055265.1 Roseiflexus sp. | reverse complement strand
GATCGCCCGCGCGACGACTACTGGGCGGTGCGCACGGCTATTCCGCTGTTCCAGTCGATCACAACGCAACTGATGCAGTACGCACGCATCGCTCCCGATATGGGACTGGTCAATCCAGGACAGACTGTGGGCGGACGCCTCAACCGATAGGCGCGGCGTCGCTGCGATGATCTTGAACAGATTATGTTACAATGCCGCCGGATTTCGTGAATCATAACTCAGAGGAAACGGCGGTGTTGCGACTGGACGAAGTGCTGCACGGCGTGCAGGAGGAGACTAATCGGCGCTTTTATGCGCTGCCTCCTGCGGTGATGCAGGTCGCCTTCAGCGAAGCGGTGATCGATTCGCGTCAGGCGACGTCAGAGTGCCTGTTCGTTGCGTTGCGCGGCGAACGGGTCGATGGCCACGAATTTCTGGCGGACGCGGCAGCGCGCGGCGCGCGCGGCGCCCTGGTGCGTCGCAATAAAGTGTCGAATCTGTCGCTTGAACGACCCTACACGGTTATCGATCCGGCAACCGGCGAGGGGCTCGATCAGGCGACGCCCGACACGATGCTGCTGATTGCCGTCGATGATCCGCAGGCGGCGCTGAACCGGCTGGCAGCCTATCACCGCAGTATGTACAACCCTGTGGTGATCGGCGTTACCGGAAGCGTGGGCAAAACCTCGACGAAAGAGGTGACTGCCAGCGTGCTTCAGCGCAGCTTTCGCACCTTAAAAAGTCCAAGAAGCTATAACAGCGAGGCGACATTGCCCATTGTGCTGCTCAAGCTCACTGCCGACCATCAGGTGGCAGTGCTCGAAATGGGCATGTATGGTCCGGGCGAGATCGCGCACCTTGCGGCTCTTGCCCGGCCACGCCTCGGTATCGTTACAAATGTGGGACCTTCGCATCTGGAGCGCATGGGAAGCATCGATGCCATTCAGCGCGCCAAGAGCGAACTGCCGCAGGCGTTGCCCGAGGACGGGTTTGCCATCCTCAACATCGACGACCCGCGGGTGCGTGCGATGGCAGAGGTGACGCGCGCCAGACCCTTTTTCTATGGTCTCGACCCGGCGGCCGATCTGTGGGCGGATTCGATTGAGAGCCGCGGGTTGCAGGGCATCAGTTTTCGGGTGCATTATCAGGGGGACAGTTTGTATCTGAATCTGCCGCTGCTGGGGCGACACAGCGTGCATACGGCGCTTGCGGCGGCATCCGCCGGGTTGCTGCTCGGCATGGAATGGGAAGCGATCATCGCCGGGTTGCGCAGCGAAGGCGCCCAACTCAGACTGCTGGCTGTTCCTGGCATCAACCGGACGACCCTGATCGACGATACGTATAACGCATCGCCTGCCTCGATGCTGGCAGCGCTCAATCTGCTCTCGGAGCTCGATGGTCGGCGGATCGCCATCCTGGGCGATATGCTGGAACTGGGGAGCATCGAGGAAGAAGCGCATCGCATGATCGGAGTGCGCGTGGCGGAAGTTGCGCAGATCCTGATTACGGTCGGTCGGCGGGCGCAGTGGATCGCTGAGGAGGCGCGTCAGGCGGGGATGTCGCCCGATCACGTGCATAGCTTCGACGACAACGATGCAGCAGCGCAACTGGCGCGCACGCTGCTGGCGCCTGGCGACTTCGTGTTGATCAAAGGGTCGCGCGGCATGTTTATGGAAACCATCGTGGCTCAGTTGCAGCAGCACACTCCCTGACGTTTCATCACCATCTACAGCCGTTCATCATCGTTCCAGAAAGCAACGACGTAGAGGAGTAAACACGTGCGCGAAACCCTCCAGGCACTGCTGGTGCAGGATATGGCAAGAGCGCTGCTGCTGGCGGCAGCCGCGTTTATCCTGACTCTCGCAACGGGCGGATACTGGATCCGCTTCCTGCGACGCCATCGGATCGGCAAACAGATTCGTCTCGAAGGGCCGCAGAGCCACCTGGTCAAGACCGGTACGCCAACCATGGGCGGGATTATCATCCTGTTGCCGGTGATCGTTTTGACGGTGGCGTTCAACCTGGTGGATCGCTGGTCGATCCTGTTGCCGCTCGCAGTTCTGATCGCGTTTGCGATCCTCGGCGCTATCGACGACTATATGTCGCTGGTCGGCAGCCGGTCGAAGACCTATGGATTCACCCCGCGCACCAAAATGGCGCTCATGCTGCTGATTGCATTTGGCGCGGCGCTGGCACTCTACCTGCCGCCGCCGTTCGGTCTGGCGAACTACGGTCAGGTGCGCGTTCCGTTTGTGGGGCAGTTCGACATCGGTCTGTGGTTCATTCCGTTTGCTATGCTGATCATCGTCGGTACGAGCAACGCCGTGAACCTTACCGATGGTCTCGACAGTCTGGCGGGCTGGAACCTGACGCTGGCGTTCGCCGCCTATGGGGTGATTACGTTCCTGAACGGCGAGTTCATCAACCTGATGGCCTTCTGCTTCACGCTGGTCGGCGCGTGTGCGGCGTTTCTCTGGTACAACGCACACCCGGCGCAGGTGTTCATGGGCGATCTTGGCTCGCTCTCGCTGGGAGCGGTTCTGGGGGTGATTGCCCTGCAATCGCAACAGTGGCTGCTGTTGCCGGTCGTTGGTCTGGTCTTCGTTGCCGAAGCGCTCTCGGTCATCATTCAGGTCGGCTATTTCAAATGGACCAAGCGACGCACTGGCGTCGGACGGCGGGTGTTCAAAATGTCGCCGCTGCATAACCACTTCGAGTTGCTGGGTTGGAGCGAAACGCAGGTGATGCAGCGCTTCGTGCTGGTGGGCATGGTGGCGGCATTGGTCGGCATCTCGCTGGCGTTGACGATCAACGACGCGCAACAGGCGCGGATGACCGTTGAACGCCCGGCGATTACAGCGGAACGATAGACTCGTATGCACCTGAAAGGGAAGCGCGCACTGGTCATGGGGCTTGGCATTCACGGCGGCGGGGTCGGCGTTGCTCGCTTCCTTGCCCTTCGGGGCGCAGATGTGACAGTCACCGATCTCCGCACGCCTGAGGACCTGCGCGATTCGGTCGATGCCCTCGCTGGCTTGCCGATCCGCTTTGTGCTCGGTGAGCATCGTGACGACGATTTCCGTCAGGCTGAGATCGTGGTGCGCAACCCGGCTGTGCCGCCAACCTCGCCCTATCTGCAAATCGCACGCGATGCGGGCGCCGCTGTCGAAACAGAAATGACCCTCTTCTTCCGGCTCTGCCCGGGACCTATTCTCGGTGTCACCGGAACGAAAGGCAAAACGACGACGACGCTGCTCCTGGGCGCCATGCTGCGTGAGCAGTTCCCGGATACTGTAGTTGCCGGCAATCTGCGCATTTCTGCACTTGATCAATTGCCGTTGATCGGCGCCGCTACGCCGGTGGTGCTGGAGCTCTCGTCGTTCGCGCTCGAAGGATTGGGCGAAGCCGGTCTCAGCCCGAAGATCGCCTGCATCACCATAATTGCGCCGGATCACCTCGACCGGCACGGAACGATGGAAGCGTACATCCGGGCAAAAGAGGAGATCTGGCGCCATCAACGTCCTGGTGATGCGGTCGTCTTGAATGCCGACTCGCCGGTGATGCGCAGGATGGCAGTCGTTGAACAGCGTCCGCGCGATGTGGTCTGGTTCGCAGGCGCGGAAGGGACCGAGACCCATGATCGGGAAGACATACGAGGAACGTTCTGGCGTGGCGATGAACTGATCTGGCGTGATCGGTCAGCGACGGGGAGCAGCACACAAACTGTCATCTGCACCAGAGACGATGTGCGTCTGCCAGGTGTGCACAATCTGGCGAACGTCGCCGCCGCAACTGCCGCCGCCTGCGCCTTCGGCGTTGCACCAGAATGCATCCGACGCGCTGTGCGGGCATTCACCGGCGTCGAGCACCGGTTGGAGTTTGTGCGCGAGCTCGATGGCGTGCGCTATGTCAATGACACGGCTGCGACCGCGCCCGAAGCGGCAATTGCTGCGCTCCGCACCTTCGATGCGCCCATCGTTCTGATCGCTGGCGGCGCCGATAAGAATCTGCCATTCGACGCCCTTGCGCGCGAAATCGCACGGTGCGCCAGATCAGTTATCCTGCTCAGGGGAACGGCAACGCCAAAACTTCTGGAGGCGCTGCACGCCGTGCACGCCAGCACGACCATCGTCGGTCCGTATGACGATTTTGAACAGGCGCTCAACACGGCCCGCCGTATCGCTGAACCCGGTGATATTGTGCTGCTCTCGCCAGGGTGCGCTAGCTTTGGCATGTTCCGCAACGAGTTCCACCGCGGAGAAGCGTTTCGCCGCATCGTCCAGAGTTTCACGTGAGCGACGACAAGAACGATACTGAATATCAGCGCATCCTGCAGAACCTCGAAGCGGCAGGACGCACACCGGAGGAACCCGCGCCTGCGGAAGCAGAACCGCAGGCGGCTTCGATGCAGGTGCGGCTTCCGCTCTTCACGCCGTGGGTTGCGCGCATTCTGTTGACGATCAACGTCGTCGTCTTTGTTGTTCCCTGGTTACTCGATGCGGTGGGCGTCCGGATCATGGGCACAGTAAGCGTTTATGACTTCCTGCTGATCTGGGGCGCCAAAGACAACGCAGCGATTTTTGCCGGCGGTCAATACTATCGGTTCCTGACCGCCATGTTTCTGCACGGCGGGCTGGCGCATTTGTTCTTCAACTCGTTTGCACTCTACTCGTTGGGATTCGAGACGGAACGGCTCTTCGGCGCGCAGCGGTTCCTGGCGATCTACATGATCGCCGGGCTGGGAGGCGGGGTGGCTTCATATGCGCTCAATCCTGGCCCTTCCGTTGGTGCATCTGGCGCCATTTTCGGTCTGGTCGGGGCGCTGATCGCATTCTACATCGTTGCGCGTCGAGTGCTGGGCGGGATTGCGCGCCAGCAACTGGGAAGCCTGATCTTTATTACGCTGATCAACCTGGCGCTGGGATTTACCACGCCATATATTGACAACAACGCCCACATCGGCGGGTTGTTAACCGGCGCGTTGCTGGGATGGCTGCTGGCGCCGCGGTTCGCGCTCGATACGCGATCCTATCCGTTCGCTCTTGTGCGCCTCGAGTTGCGCGCTGGCTGGACCCTGACGTTGACCGTCCTGGTGGTGTTGTTCGCGCTGATAGCGATCATCACGCCGCCGCTCTAGAGGTTCCTCTGAGAGGACGATGCAAGAGCGCGAAGATGCAAAGATGTTCATGTTGATGGCGAACCCTCGCGCCTTTGAGTCCATCTTTTCGAGAGATGGTGCAGGGCGTTTTTGTAAAGATTGAAAGCGAACACCTATGACAGAAACGTTCCAACGCAAGCCAGACTATATGTTGCTTGCCGCTGCGGGCATTCTGGTTCTGCTAGGGCTGGTGATGGTCTACAGCGCATCATTTATGCGGGCGTATGCTGACACTGGCGATCAACTCTACTACACCTGGCGTCAGTTGAATGCCGCAGTGATTGGCGCAATCGCGCTCCTGGCGGCGCAACGCATCGATTACCGGGTCTGGCGACGCTTTTCGGTGCATCTGATGGCGGGCACGCTGTTCCTGTTGATTCTGACTCTGATTCTGCCCGCTTCAATGACCGAAGCCAATGGTGCGCGGAGCTGGATCCGAATCGGATCGTTCAGTATGCAGCCGTCGGAGATTGCCAAACTGACGATGGTGATCTACTTTGCCGACTGGCTCTCGCGGCGCGGCGAGAAACTGACGAACGTCACGTATGGGCTGGCGCCGTTCGCCCTCATGCTCGGCGTCGTGTGCGGGCTGGTCATGCTGGGGCGCGACCTGGGAACCACGATTGTGCTAGTTGTGATTGCGGGCATGGTCTACTTCGCTGCTGGCGCCAATTTGCTGCATATTATCGGGGCGGCAATTGTGGCAGGAAGCGTGTTCTGGGGATTGATCAACATTGCTGCCTACCGCCAGGAGCGCATCGCCGCCTGGATTGATCCATTTGCGCACTACCAGGGCGCAGGGTACCAGCCAGTGCACGCGCTCTATGCGCTGGGAAGCGGCGGTTTGTTTGGCGTCGGGATCGGGCAGGCGCGCCAGAAATTCTTCTGGTTGCCCGAAGCGCATACCGATGCCATCTTTGCCATCATCGGCGAAGAGTTCGGATTGGTTGGAACGCTCTTCGTTGTGACCTGTTTTCTGGTGATTGCCTATCGCGGCATGCGCATCGCCGGACGTTCGCCAGATCCGTTCGCAGCGCTGCTCGCAACCGGCATTACCTGCTGGCTGGTCTTCCAGGCGCTGATCAACATTGCTGTGGTAACGACGCTTATTCCGTTTACCGGACTGACATTGCCATTCATCAGCTACGGTGGAACATCACTGGCTGCATGTATGGCGGCGACTGGCATTTTGTTGAACATTTCGCGTCATACCGGTCATACATCTCCAGGTGATTCCCATGAAGCAGTCACCCGATCCGGGCGCTCAGAATCCTTTGCGCGTCTGGCTGGTTGGTGGCGGAACCGGCGGTCACGTCTATCCGGCGCTGGCCGTCGCCGCAGCACTCAACGCGCCTGGGGCGCCATCCGCCGTCGCTGAGGCGACCCAGTCCCCTGATGGCGTCAGTCCGTTTGGTGGACGGTGGTCGGCGCTCTACGTTGGAAGCATTGGGGGGATGGAAGCAGCACTCGTGGCCCGTGAAAGCGCTCTGCCGTTCCAGGCGATACCTGCAGCGGCGCTGCGTGGCCGGAATCCGTTGACGGTGATACGTAATCTGGTGACTGTAACGCGTGGAACGGCAGCAACACGCCGACTCGTCGAACGGGATCGACCGGCGGTCGTCCTGGGCACTGGCGGATATGTGTGCGTGCCGGTGTTTCTGGCAGCGCGCATGGCAGGCATCCCAATGATGATCTACCTTCCCGACGTGGTTCCTGGACTGGCAGTGCGGTTTCTGGCGCGCCTGTCAACCCTGATCGCCTGTAGCGTGGCGGACTCTGGTCGCTATCTGGGGCTTGAACCGCTGGACTTCGACACCGCCGTCGCTCGACTGAAGACGCGCCATCAGGCGGCGCGCCTGGTTGTCACCGGTTATCCGGTGCGTCAGGAACTGTTCCATGCCGACAGAGAGGCATGCCGTGCAGCGTTTGGACTGAGCGACGAACTGCCGACATTGCTCGTTGCTGGCGGAAGCCGCGGTTCGCGCAGTATCAATCGCGCCATTGCCGCTCTGCTCCCGGCTTTGCTTCCGTCGATGGAGATCATTCACGTGTGTGGACGTGAAGGTGATGCCACGTTCTTACGGGCAGCGGTTCGGGAGTTGCCAGAGAGCCTGCAAAAGCGGTATCATCTGTTCGAGTATCTCCACGGAACATCTGAGATACTTGCTCAGGGCGCCATGTCTCCAGCGCCAACAATGGTTGCTGCGCTCGCTGCCGCCGATCTGGCAGTCTGTCGCAGCGGCGCTTCAACGCTTGGAGAGCTGCCTGCGGTTGGATTGCCAGCGGTGCTCGTGCCATATCCGCATGTGCACCAGGACGAGAATGCTGACTATCTGGTGCAGCGCGGCGCAGCGATCAAAATCAGCGATGCGGCGCTCGCACATACGACAGAAGAAGGATTGCTCTTTCGCGAAATCTACCGGCTTATGCATCGCCGGGAAGAACGATGCGCCATGGCAGAACGTATGCGGGCGCTGGCACAACTCGACGCCGCCCGCCGGATTGCGTTTCTGCTTCAGACGCTGGTGATCAGGAGACAGACGGCATGATAACCATCGATCTGAGCGGTCCGTTCGTTACCTATTCGGTCCTGGTATTGCTCGGCATACTTGGTTGGATCCGGGGCTTCCGGTACTTTGTCAGCCTGGCGCTGATGACGACTCTGGCATATCTCATTGCTGTACAGGGCGGTAATTTCATCGTCGGGCTGATTAATCGAACGTACAGCAACCTGCCACGACTGGCAGCGTTCCTGACCGGCGGCGATACCACTGGCGTGGCGCCGCTTGGTCCGATCATTCCCGAAAATCTGGAGGCGCCGCTCTTACTGCGCGTACTGGTGTTTGTTGCGCTGGTGGCGATAGGGATCGGCTACACCTTTCCCTGGGAGGGAAAGCCGCTCAGCGGATTGGGCGGCAAGCGTCCGCTGCGCATTCTGGGGGCGTTGGCCGGTCTGTACACTGCTGTGTTGCTCACCAGCGCCGTGGCGATTTTCTGGCGCGAATTTGCGCCAACTGCCACTGTGCCGGGTATGCTGGCGACAGCCCTGAATAGCCTGCCGACATGGACCGGCATCATTCCTTCGACCATCACGGCATTCGTTATTACCCTGCTGATCGTGACGGTAATCCGCTTCAATCGTATCTGGGCGGTTGATGGCGGCGGTGGAGGTGGCGGCGGCGGGGGTGGCGGCGGCGGCGGGGGTGGCGGCGGCGGACAAAAAAAGTAACAGCCGGAACAGGATGATATGCGCTATCACATCGTCGGAATTGCAGGCGCTGGAATGAGCGCCATCGCCCATATTCTGCTGGATCAGGGGCATACGGTGAGTGGTTCGGATCTCCAGCAGAACTCGCTAACGGATGCTCTCGAGCGGCGTGGCGCAGTGATCCGGCGCGGGCATGATCCTGTCTTCGTCGGAGATGCTGATAGACTGGTGGCAACGTCCGCTGTGCGGGACGATCACGTCGAAGTGGTTGAGGCGCGTCAACGTGGCATTCCGGTGCTGCGACGCGCCGATCTCTGGCGTGAGTGGTCGCGTCAGCGGCGGGTGGTGGCTGTGGCTGGCGCTCATGGAAAAACGACGACGACAGCGCTGATCGCATTTATACTGACCCGCGCTGGCGTCAACCCTGGCTTCCTGATCGGCGGAGAAACGCCTGATCTCGGCGCGAATGCGCGGTGGGGCGATCCCACAGCGCCGCTCGTCATCGAAGCCGATGAATATGACCAGACTTTTCTGGCGCTCACGCCCGATGTGGCTGTGATCACCAACGTGGAGTGGGAGCACGTCGATATCTATCCCTCGCCGGATGCATACGAAGCGGCGTTTCGCACATTTGCCGGGCGCGTGGCGCATCCGCAGCGCCTGATCGTCTGCGGCGACGACCCTGGCGCACTGCAGATTGCACGCCATCCCGACGTTCAACAGTATGGCATCGAAGAAGACGTCGCCCGCAATCCTGCGTCATGCCGGCTGGCGCTCATGGACTGGACGGCTTCAAATGTGCGCTATGATGGCGCTGCAACCCATTTCGATCTCTGGCGCTATGACCGACGCACCTTCGGTGTACGACTCGAAGGCGGATACACAATGCAACTGGCTGGCGAGCACAATGTACGAAATGCACTGGCAGCCATTGCAGCAACAACGACGCTGGGAATTGACCGAGCGACGATAGCGGCTGCGCTCGCCAGTTACCGTGGCGTGCGACGACGTTTCGATATCAAAGGCGAAGTGAACGGCATTATCGTCATTGACGACTACGCGCACCACCCGACGGAGGTGCGTGCGACTCTGGCAGCGGCGCGCGTCCGCTTCCCGGATCGTCGCATTGTCGTCTACCTGCAACCTCACACGTTCTCGCGCACGTATGCGATGCTTGATGCCTGGGCGCACGCCTTCGATGCCGCCGACGTCGTGCGGATCGGCGATGTCTATCCAGCGCGTGAAACGGGCGATCCGCAGGCGGCGGCGCAGGCGCTGGTCGAGCGCATCATTCACAAGGATGTGCAGGTTGCGGGAAATGTGGCGGTTGCAACCGCCACAATCGCTGCGCTGTTGCGACCTGGCGATGTGCTGCTGACCCTTGGCGCGGGCGATGGATACCGTGTGGGTGAGATGGCGCTCTCGACGTTAGGGGGGACGCAGCAGGGGCGGGTCTCAGACCCGCCCTGTAGGGAGCGGGTCTGAGATCCGCCCTTACGCGGAGATCATTGCAAGTTGGAATCGAGCGAAACGTGACAGACGACGACAAAACCACATTCCACCGACGCGTCGCGGAAGAGCTTGGCGCTCGCTACAGCGGCGATGAACGCGCACCGAAAGGGTGGCGCGAAGTTCAGACGTGGCATTGGGAACAGGCTGGCGCCTACACATCAGCCATCGAAGCAGCGCTGGCAATCACTGAAACGCGCATCACGCGGCTCGACTTTGGCGGTGCGCGCCGGTGGACAGAACGCGTGTTGACGCTGCTCGAACACATCGATGTCGGAAGGCGGACGCCTTATGAGTTGCGCGCCTGTGCGCTGGCGCTGGCAGTGCTCGAGTTCGGCGGTCAGTATCGTGAGGGGCTTGAGTATGCCCGTCGGATGTTGCGAGCAGCGCAGCGCACTGGAAATGCGGAAGCAGAGGCGCGCGCCTTGCTCGGCGTCGGGCGGATGCAGCGCGAACTGGGTCAACTTGTCCAGGCGGAAGCGGCGTTGCAAAGTGCACGCGATCTTGCCGCACGCGACGAGTTGAGCGACCTGGAGGTTGAAGCCCGCCTGCACCTGGCAAAGGTGCATCAACTGCAGGGGCGACATCTGGAGGCGCTTCAAGAGTTACAACTGGCGCGTGAAGAGCACGAAGGCGAGGGGCAGGCTGATGACGACAAATTGAGGCTTGCGCGGGTGCTGACCGGTATCGGCGATGTGTATCGCGTGCTGGGAGCGCACCAGGAGGCATTCGCCTTCTATACTCGCGCCTTGAGCCTGGAACAGGGACGCGGCAGCCTGATTGGGCAGGCGATCCTGAAAGATAAGCTTGCTCTGGTGCTGCTCAATCAGAATAAACCGTCCGATGCCCTGGTCTCAGCGGAGGAGAGCCTCCACCTGCGCCAGCGGATCAACGATATCGTCGGTCAGGCGCGCTCGTATACGGTTATTGGCTCAGTCATGAGTCGGCTTGGGCGTCATGAGCAGGCAATGGAAGCATACAAACGCGCGCATGAATTGCAGGAATTGACCCAAAATCCGCGTGGACAGTGTATTGCGTTGATCCATCTTGGCGATGCTGCATATGCGTTGCGTCAATATCAGGCGGCGGCTGCATCATATGAGCGCGCCCTGATACTGGCGCGTCGCGACCGCGATCAGATTGGGATCGCCCGCGCGCTCGAGCGGCTCGGCGATCTGCATTCTGCGCAGGATCAGCAGGCTCAGGCGCTAATATGCTGGAAAGAGGCGCTTCAGATCCGCGATGCACTGCGCCACGTTGATGAAGCAGCAGCGTTGCGCCGCCGCATTCGCGCGGCACAACCGACGACGGAATAAGATATGCGCTATCTGGAACACGAACCACTGGCGCCATACACCTCCTGGCGCATTGGCGGACCGGCCCGCTATTTTGTGCAGGCAACCGGCGCTGCCGAACTGGTGCAGGCGCTGGCATGGGCGGATCAGCGCGACCTGCCCGTCTTTGTGCTCGGTGGCGGTTCAAACGTGCTGATACGCGACTCTGGTTTCAATGGATTGGTTATGCGCGTTCGCGGGCACGATATGCGCCTTGAGACTAGAGATGATGAGGCGCGTGCGATTGTCGAGTCTGGCGCGCCGATGGCAGGCACAGCGCGCCGGCTGGCGCGCCAGGGATGGGCGGGTCTGGAATGGGCTGAGGGGTTGCCTGGCACGATTGGCGGCGCACTGTACGGCAACGCCGGTTGCTATGGCGGCGATGTCGCAACATCGCTCGACCGCGCCTGGGTGCTGGT
>JANWXL010000313.1 GCA_025055265.1 Roseiflexus sp. | reverse complement strand
CTCTTCACCTGCAAGATAGGCGCGCACAGCGGGCAGCAATCTGGCAACTGCGTCCGCCAGGTGCGGCTTGATCTTCACCCCTGGTCGTTGTACAGCCAGAATTGCGCCATAGAGCACCGCGCGATCCGCTTCACGCGCCAGGTCTTCCGCTGTCACGCCAGCCCGGCAAGCGGGTCGCGGCTCTTCTTCACTCATGGCATGCCTCCGTTTCTCATCACTGTGTCTGGACATGCTATCCGCGCCAGAAGTCTGCGCCCTACCCAGAGTTCGGTGAACAACCCCAGAGACACAGAGGACGCGGAGTCGTTCTGCGTTTTGCTGCAGGATGAAAACCTGCACTTCCACTAACCCCTAACCCTTAACCCCTCACCCCTAACCCCTCACCGATTCTCAGTTCTCAGTCCCCGCTTCATGGTATACTTTATCCAGCAATTAATTCCATTATTCGGGAGATAACCGTGCCCTACGTACCTGTTCCAACTATTGTCGAGCGCACTCCGCGCGGTGAGCGCTCGTGGGATCTGTTTTCACGCCTGTTGCAGGAGCGCATCATCCTGCTCGGCACGCCTATCGATGACGAAGTCGCTTCATTGATCGTCGCGCAACTCCTGTACCTGCAACACACCGATCCAGACCGCGACATCTGGTTCTATATTAACAGTCCTGGCGGCAGCGTGCGTGACGGTCTTGCGATTTACGATACGATGAAACTTATTTCGCCCGATGTCTGCACCGTCTGCATCGGACGCGCCGGCAGCATGGCCACCATTTTGCTCGCTGGCGGCGCGCGCGGTAAGCGTTATGCGCTGCCGAACGCCACGATCCACTTCCATCCGGCGGGCGGCGGCGCTGAAGGATACGCGCCCGACATGGAGCGGATCGTCAAAGAACTGCTGCGCATTCAGGAACTCGGAAATAGCCTGCTTGCCAGAGATACCGGCAAGACTGTCGAACAGATCACCCGCGACTTCAGCCGCGACCGGTTTATGACCGCGCAGGAAGCGCGTGAGTACGGCTTCATCGACGCGATTCTCGAGTCGAAGAAGCTTCCGTCGGCAAAGCCAGCGTAACAGGCTCAGACCCTCAGATGCCTGGCCATCCACGCTGCAGTACGCTGGAGCGCCTCTGGGTGCAGAATCAGCGTCAGGTGACCCGCATCCGGCACGAGCAGCATCGTGGCGCCCGGAGGCGCTGCACGCCATACTTCCTCCGCCTGCGCTGGCTTGACAATCGCATCGCGTTCGCCATACACCAGGAGCAGCGGCATCGCCAGACGCGACAGACTGCCGCACAGATCACACGCTGCGATCAGATCCCAGGTGCTGATCGCCGCGCGGATGCTCGGCGTGCGCTGCGCGCGCACCAGACGAAACACGGCGCTGCCCAGGTGAGCGATGGACGCCTCGCGGAGAAGATCGATGACATACGGTTGAAGGAGCGTGCGCGCCTCTTGCAACCGGTCGTGGTTGTCGAAGCGCAGCACCGGCGGCGCTTCCATGATGGCCAGCGCATCGATCTCCAGACCTTCGGCTGCTGCGCGCGCCGCAAGGCATCCTCCCAGGCTAATGCCTACGATGCCGACACGCGGGTGACGGGTGCGCAACCAGCGGACCGACTCAACGGCGCACTCGAGCATCTGCGGGTAGCGCTGCACCCGCGGATTTTCGCCGTGCCCGTCGAGATCGACCAGCAGCACAGCCATGCTCTGCCGCAACAGGGCATTCGTCAACCGCCACGCAAAATAGGTTTTGTCGCACCCGGAGCCATGCAGTACCGCCACTGCCGCCTGTGCGCCTGATCGCGGCACAACGTACAACCCTGGCATGAACGCTTCCGGCATCGGAATATCCACGCGCGCCACCGTGCAATCATCGTACAGCCCCGGTCTGAGCGTCGCTCGTGAGTCCAGCGATCGACGCCGCACGCCCGCCGCCGTCGCCTGAATGAGCAGCGCCGGAAATGCCGCCAGCGCCAGCGCTGGCGCCCGTTGCCGCCACGACGTGTTGCGCGGATGCAGCGCCAGCGCCGCCAGCGCCAGCAACGGGCGCAGCGCCGGATGCCCCCAACTCAATCCGCGCCATCCGCGAATGTCGGAAAGAAACTCGTACACAATCACCGCTAACAGCAGCGCACGAAGCAAGAGCGGCATAGACGCTCCTCGATCAGAATCGAACTTCATAGTATCATACCCGACACAATGCCGTTGCACTGTCAAGGAGGAACCTATGAGCCTGTTGCAGGGCAAAAAAGGTCTGGTGATGGGCGTGGCCAATGACCATTCTATCGCCTGGGGAATTGCGAAGGCGCTCCACGCGCAGGGCGCCGACCTGGGTTTCACCTACGTCGGCGAAGCGCTCGAACGGCGTGTGCGTCCGCTTGCCGAGAGCCTCGGCGCGCGTCTGATCGAACCGTGCGATGTGCAGCGCGATGAAGACATCGATGCGCTGATGGCGCGCGTGCGCGAGGTCTACGGATCGCTCGACATCATCATCCACGCCATCGCATTCGCCAATCGTGATGAACTGAACGGACCCTACCTGAAAACTACGCGCGAAGGGTTTCGCCTGGCGCTCGACGTGAGCGCCTATTCGCTGACCGCCGTCGTCAAAGCGGCGCAGGATCTGCTTGCCCCTGGCGCATCCATTGTGACGCTGACCTATCACGGATCGCAACAGGTTGCCCAAAATTACAATGTCATGGGAGTCGCCAAGGCGGCGCTGGAGGCGAGCGTGCGCTACCTGGCGAACGATCTGGGTCCGCGCGGCATTCGGGTGAACGCGATCAGCGCCGGTCCGATCCGAACCCTGGCAGCCAGCGGTATCGCTGGGTTTCGCACGTTGCACAAGCACTTCGCCGAAGTCGCGCCGCTGCGCCGCAATGTGACGATTGACGATGTCGGCAACGCCGCCGTCTGGCTGTGCAGCGACTGGTCATCGGCGGTGACTGGCGAGATCATCTATGTGGACGCGGGATTTCACACGATCTCGATCAGTTTGCCGGAGTAACCGCTTTTTCAGTCTGATCGACCGACGCTGGCGTCGCGTGATCTGCAGGCGCTGGCGCCTCGACCGGTTGAGTAGCGCTCGATGGCGCTGAGGCCTGTCTCTTGTGTGCAGGAGTCAAATCGGGCGGCAGATGAGGCGCATCGATCAATTTGTAGTACAGGTAACGCAGCAGCAGGCGCGCAACTGCGGCGACCGGGATCGAAACGAACAATCCGAATGGTCCGCCAAGCGCGCCGCCTGCCAGAATGGCGAAGATGACCAGCATCGGGTGCAGGTGAACCGCGGGGCCGACCACATGCGGAATGATGAAGTTGTCCTCGAACATCCGCAACACGAAGTAGGTCAATCCGATCGATCCCGCAATCAGCCATGCAGGCCATCCCCACGGCGCAGGCGTCTGAAAGAGCGCCACCGTGATCGCGATGCCCGCCGCCGACCAGGGACCGAGGAGCGGAATCGTTTCCAGAACGCCAGTCACAATTCCCAACACCAGCGCATAGCGCACGTCCAGCAGCATCAACGCGATAGTGGTCAGTGTCGCCATAATCGGGATCAGCATCAACGTTCCGCGTACATACCCCGCCAGAATGCGATCGATCTGCGCGCCAAGCATGCGGATTTCGGCGCGGTACGGCGCAGGCGCCAGCCCATATATCCACTCGACAATCTGCGGCGCTTCCAGCAGCAGATAGAACGTGACAATCAGATAGGTGACAAACAACAGTACCGTCTCAAAGGCAACCGCTACCAGATGCGGCGCCTGCTCCGGCAGGCGTCGCCCGAAATCGGCGAGCGCTTCGCGCAACGCTTCATTGATTGGTGCGAAATCAATGCTGATGCCAGCAACAACAAGGTGATCGCGCAGCAGCAACTTCTGTTGAATGAGGTTCAATGCATGTGGCAACTGTGCCTGAAGACCGCCATACTCGCGTTCGATCACCGGTCCGAGCATCCGCCAGAGACCATAGATCATGACCCCAATCACGATGTACAGCAGTCCGATCCAGACCGCCCGACCGACGCGCGTGCGGCGATGCAGCCAGGTAATGAACGGATTGAACAGGTATGCTGTGATGGCTGCGCCCACGAATGGGATGAGCACATTTCCCAGCCCGCGGATCAACCAGAAGAAGAGCGCTGCGATCAGCGCTACGGTGATCAGCTTGACCGTCGGTGAAAAGCGGATCGGGCGCGCTTCAACGCTCATGTGGACCTCCAGGCGTAAAAATGCGGAGATGCCTCTTTCGCCTATTGTACCGCATGGATGCCCGTGATGGAACGTAAAAAGCGGTTGGACGCGCCAGGCGAGAAGATGTTGAACGTTGCACGCTGAATGCGATGCCCAGAGCCTGCGAAGGGTTGAACGTTGAACGTGGGAAGGTTGCAGGTGAATGAATGTGGATCGACCTCAAAGGTCTTGAAAACGGGAAGATGACAGGTGTGAAGGTTACGGATCGAAAGCGGAACCGTTGCACGTTGAATGCTGCATGTGGCGGCCGCGAAAGTGAAAAGTTGGATCCTTGGCGCGCTGCACCTGGGAGGGCGGGAAGGTGTTTCTACCCCTAACCCTTAACCCCTAACCCCTAACCCCCGGTTCTCGGTTCTTGGTTCTCTGTCCCCTCACAGCTTCTGCGGCGTCCGTCGCAGCGGAATGTCCGCCTTGAGATGATCGACCGACTCGCCGCGCAGCAGCGTCACCTCAATCGCGCCAGCATCCACCGAAGGCACATATCGCGCAATGACCGCTGACAGATCGGCTTTGAGCTGCTCCATCATATCAGGCGTTAATTTGACCCGATCATGGACCAGTACGGTCAACAGACGGTCGCGCGCAATATCGGAACTGCGCTCACGTTTGCCGAACAATGTATCCAGAAAACCCATAGCGTCCCTCGTTTGCGCTCAGTAAAGGGGTTAATGCGCTCACATTTCCTGGGAGCGCACGCCCTATCGTTCACTTCCCCTCGGTCGAATGCCAAAGGCGCCAAAAATACGGTTCAACAGACCCGGGTTATCGTCAAACACAGTGATCGGCACATCTTCACCGGCGAGGCGTCGCGCAATCTCGACGAACGCCCGCCCCGCGCGCGAGCTGCGATCCAGCACGGCGACTTCGCCGCGATTTGTGCTGGTCACAATCTGCTCATCGTCCGGCACCACGCCGATCAGGTCAATCGCCAGGATCTGCAAGACATCGTCGATGCTCATCATCTCGCCGCGGCTGACCATGCGCGGTTTCAGGCGATTGATGATCAGGCGCGGATGCCCTTTTTCAAACGCCTCGACCAGACCGATGATCCGATCGGCATCACGTACCGCAGCGACTTCCGGCGTCGTCACGATCAGCACCTCGTCAGCCCCGGCGATGGCGTTGCGAAACCCGGCTTCGATCCCTGCCGGACTATCGATCAGCACATAGTCGAATTCCGCGCGCAACTGATTGGTCAACGCAATCATATCGTCCGCCGTCACCGCGTCTTTATCGCGCGTTTGCGCTGCTGGGAGCAGACAGAGATCGGGAAAATGCTTGTCCTTGATCAACGCCTGGCGCAACCGGCAGCGTCCTTCGACCACATCGACCAAGTCATAGACGATCCGGTTCTCCAGACCCATAACGACGTCCAGGTTGCGCAGGCCAATGTCGGCGTCGACCACAGCGACTTTCAGGCCCTGCATGGCCAGCGCAGCGCCCAGATTGGCGGTCGACGTCGTTTTGCCGACGCCGCCCTTGCCGGAAGTAATCGTAATGACCCGCGACATGTTCTTTTTCTCCCTGAAGGGTGAATAGCCCGACCCCTGGCGTCACGGGTCGTTGCGATTCGACCTTCGGTATCGTTCCCACGACTCTACGGCGATCTGATCGCCATCAACGTATGCCACTTCCGGATGTCCGCCAGAGGCGCCATCCGGCGCGCGTGCAATAAGATCGGCAATCCGCAACTGTGTCGGGCGCAACTCGATCGCACAGATGATCGCCGTGCGATCGCCGAGGGCGCCAGCGTGAACAGTGCCACGCAATCGCCCCCACACGACAACGTTCCCGCCAGCCACGACTTCTGCGCCTGCATTCACATCGCCGACAACCGTAACATGCCCATGGTGGCGAACAACCTGTCCGGAGCGAATCGTGCGCCAGACAAACATGGCGTCGCCAGGCGCTTCGGGAGCGGCGGCGCTGCGCGTCACCGGGCGGGCGACGACGCCAGCAGCGCGCGCTGCTGATCGACTCTCGCACGAGGTTGAGGCGAGCGCCGCCGCCTCGAGGTGGTGCTCGCGCATCAGCGCCATCAGTTCTGCGAGTTGTTCCTCGGAGAGCGACCGATTGCCGATATCGACAATCACCCGGGCGCCATTGAAGAATTGCGCCCCCTGGTTGAGCTGACTGCGCAACGCTCCCAGCACGTCAGACCACACGGCTGCCTCATCAAGGTGCAACCGCAGACCTTCTCTCCCGCCTTTGATCGCGACCAGCGTTGTCATGCGCAGTACAGACGCACAAAGAGGCTCTCGAAACAGATGTTGCGATCTATTCTTCACTATCATACCATCACTGTCAAGCGTTTCTTGCAACTACTATGCCGCATGGTGGGTTATGATGAGGAGTCATGCGGCGAAACCCATGCGGAAAGCGCTGCGATCAGGCGTTCGATACCCGCACGTAGCTGTGTTGGCTCGACCAGACACGAGATAACGATATGCGCTCCCTGCTCGTAGCCGTAGAAATAGCCAGGATGCACCAGCACGCCGTGCCTGAGCAGGTAGAGCGTCAACGCCTCCTCGTCGTTCCACCCGACAATTTCCGGGAACAGGTAGTACCCGCCGTCCGGCGGGCGCACGCGCACGACATCGCAGCCAGATAGCAACGCGATCGCCATGTCCAGCGATTGGCGGATGCGTTCGTGCATAGCAGCGGTAAATGCGCGACCGCGCTCGAAAAGAGCGGGCAGCATAGTCTGTGTCAGCATATTGGCGCTGAGGAAGGTGTCGTTCAAGATTTCGAGACGGTCGCCGAACCGGTCATGCGCGGCTGCGTTCAGTGCAATCCAGCCAAGTTTCAGATCAGGCAGCGCAAACATCTTTGAGATGCCATTCAGATGGAAGACGGGCAGATCCGGGTAGAGCGCTCCAACGGGAGGAATTGCTGTCGTGCGATATGGGAATGCCGCAAACACCTCATCGCAGATGATTGGTAGGTCGAGCGCACGCAGCGCGGGCAGACGCGACGCCAGCACGGTGCCGGTCGGGTTGTGCGGCGACACCACCAGCACAGCGCGAGTGCGCTCGTCCGCTTGCAGCCGGAGGCTTGTCGGATCGATGCGCCAGCCCCGCCGCTCGTCCAGCGCATACGGGCGCAGTTCGATATGATGCGCCATTGCCAGATACTCGAAGAGCGGGTACGTAATGGATGGCGCCAGCACATTGTCGCCTGGATCGGTCAGGAGCGCAAAAAGTAAACTGTATGCCTCGCTGGTGCTTGCCGTCACCACAATCTGATCGGCGTCCAGCGACAGCGCTGGCGTGCGTTCGGCATAGTACCGGGCAATCGCCAGACGCGCCGAACGTAAGCCGCGCGGTTCCGGATCGTACCGCCGGTTCGACCAGTACGCAGCAGACGCCTCACGCAAGATCTCCTCTGGAAACAAAAGCCCCTGGTGTGTCGGATTGCTGCTTGTCAGGTCGATGTACCCGCTGGTCGCCTGGCGGGCGCGCTCAATGGCGTTGGGCGAGAGATCCTCACCGTACAGAAAACCTGGCATAACCTTGTGCTCCCATTCATTGACGCCGCTTGCCGCCGGTGCTACAATGCGCCCGCAACCAGAATGCGCAGCGTATCGCCGCCCGATGAGCGTAATGGAAGATGAGCGTCCTCACTGGCAAACATATTATTCTTGGCGTCACCGGCAGCATCGCCGCCTATAAAGTCGCCGAACTCGCCCGTAATCTGACGCTCGAAGGAGCGATCGTCGATGTTATCATGACCGCCGCAGCGCAACGCTTCGTCGGCGCCGCAACCTTTCAGGCGCTGACTGGACGTCCGGTGCTCGTTGATATGTGGGCGCTGCCCGAAGATGGCGTTGTCGGTCATGTGTCCCTCGGTCAACACGCCGATCTGCTTGTCATCGCTCCTGCAACTGCCAATACGATTGCACGGCTCGCCGCCGGTCTATGCGACGATCTGCTCACAACTACAGCGTTGGCGACAACCGCGCCGATGTTGATCGCTCCGGCAATGAACCCGCGTATGTACGAACATCCGGCGACGCAGGCGAACATTGCGCTGTTGCGGCAACGCGGCGTGATTGTGCTTGAACCGGCATACGGGCGCATGGCGGAGCCGGTGATCGGGCGCGGACGGTTGCCGGAGCCGTCCGTCATCGAAGCCGAGATCCGCGCGCTCCTTGGGCGCACGTCTGGTCCGCTGCGCGGGCGCCGCGTGGTGGTCACCGCTGGCGGAACGCACGAACCCATCGACCCGGTCCGTTTCATCGGCAATCGCGCCTCGGGCAGAATGGGATACGCCATTGCCGCTGCCGCCCGTGACCGCGGCGCATCCGTGGTATTGATCAGCGGCCCGGCGACCGTGCAACCGCCGCACGCTGTTAACCTGGTGCGCGTCGAAACGGCGATCGAGATGCAACGTGAGGTTGAGTCCGCCATTGCTGATGCCGATCTGCTGATCATGAACGCTGCCGTCGCCGATTTTCGACCAGCCGCGGTCGCCGGGCAAAAAATTAAGAAGGGCGATGATGAAGAGTTGACGATCCGCCTGGTGCGCAATCCTGATATTCTTGCCAGTATCGCGCATCGCCGCGATCTGGTCAAGATCGGATTTGCGGCGGAAACCCACGATCTGCTGGCGTATGCGCGCGATAAACTTGAGCGCAAAGGGCTTGATATGATTGTGGCGAATGAGGCGGTCGCCAGCATTGGGGCTGAAGATATTCAACTGATGCTGATCGATGCGCAGGGGGTCGAACGATTGCCGTTGCTGCCGAAAGCCGCAGCAGCGGAACTCCTGCTCGATGCGATTGTCGCGCGGTTCGCTGCGCGATTGCGCACTCCTGAGCCGGAACCCGGCGCTGCACGCGATTGACCATATCCATGACACTGCCCGACGATCTCAAAAAGCCAGACGATGGTGATGGCTCACCCATAGCAGAGACCGGCGACGGGTCAACTGGCGGTGCGCCAGCCGCGACGCGCAGCCTGGTGCGGGCGACTCGTCCCCCGATCACGTCTGATCGGCGGACGGGTGTGCACGTCGCCGATGCCGCGTCACGGCAACGTATCATGATGCTGGTCGGCGCCCTTGGCGATCCGGGTCATCCTCTGCACGCGCGCGCTGTCGATGACCTGGTCGCTCTGGGTGAAGCGGCGGTTCCAGCACTGATCGAGGCGCTGCGCACCCACGAACCCTGGCTGATGGCATACCGCGCAACTGAAGCGCTGGGCCAGATCGGTGATGGTCGCGCCGCCGGTCCGCTGGTGGAAGCGCTCCGCCATCCGAACAGCAACGTGCGCTGGGGCGCGGTTCGCGCACTGGCGGCTGTAGGTGACGCGCGCGCGTTGCTCGAACTGCGCCGCGTTGCACGAACGGATCGCAGCAAAACCAGTTGGGGCGAGTCGGTCGGTGATACTGCGCGCGCCGTGTTGGATCAGATGCAGAGTCGTACTCTGCTGGCGCGTGTCGCCGAACTGGTCAAGACCGCCATTGCCTGTGTTTTGATGCTCGTCTCGCTGATCTTCGCCTGGAGCGTACTGTCCGAACTGCGCGACGAACTGAGCCAGGTGGGGCGCGTTGAGTCGGCGCCGGTCATCATCGCGCCTCCTGTGCGCACAACGGCGCCACAGGCGGTGATCACGCTGCCGACGCCAGCCCTGTCGCCTACGGCGCCGCCAACGCCTCCTCCGACGGCGGCGCCTCCTGCCGTTCCGTCAGAACTGACAGGGGTGGCGGTCACGTCGGGAAATGTGCGTGCAGCGCCAGCGCGCCTGCCTGATAATGTCATTGGCAGCGTAATGGCGGGGGATACGCTGATTTTTCTGGGCGTGACTCCCGATGGCGCCTGGTACCGCGTGCGGCTCGGTTCGCCCGCTGCAGCGTCTTCGCAGATTCGCAGCGTCGATGGCAGCGGGTGGGTCAGTGCGTCGCTGGTCAGCGCTCCTGAGCGTGTGCCGGTCGAAACGCCGCCGCCGCTCCCAACGCCCGCACCCTGATGGAAAGCATATGTCTGATCTGGTCCGTGGCACTGCGTTTGCTAGAACGTTACGCGCGATCTTCCTCGGCATCGCGCTGCTCGCGTTGAGCGTTGCGTGTGCAGGGTATCTCCTGTTGAGCGAAATACGGCGTCCGGCAGGAACGGACGCCTCGCCGGTCGAATTTATCGTCGAACCTGGCGATAGCGCCAGCGTCATCGCAACCCGCCTCGGCGCCGCCAATCTGATCCGTCAGCCGCTGCTCTTTACCATCCTGGTTCGCCTGCAGGGCCTCGACGGCGAATTGCAGGCAGGTCGCTACCTGTTGCGCGCCAATATGACGATGAGCGAGATCATCGCTGCGTTGCAGAACAGTCGCGTTGAGGAAGTCCAGGTGACGATCATCGAAGGATCGCGGCTCGAAGAGATCGCCGAGCAACTCGCCGCCGCCGGTCTGGTGAATGTGACTGAGCAGGCATTTTTGCGCGCAGCGCGCAATGGCGCGGCGTTTCAGGCGCAACACTTCTATCTCAACAGCCTGCCGCCCGGCGCGAGCCTGGAAGGGTATCTGTTTCCTGATACCTATCGCTTCGCCGTGACAGCGACCGTTACTGAGGTGATCGAAATCATGCTCGACCGCTTTGATGAGCAGTATGCCACGTTCGAGCGCGACGTGACAGTGCCGCGCGTGACCGTCCATCAGATCGTTACGATGGCGTCGATTGTTCAACGCGAGGCGGCGCGGGAAGATGAGATGCCCAAGATCGCCGCGGTGTTCTGGAATCGCCTCAAGCCCGAAAACCTTGCCGAGACGGGCGGCGGCAAACTCGGCGCCGATCCGACGATCCAGTATATCCTGGGGCAACGCGGCAACTGGTGGCCGCGACTCGACTCATTGAGCATTGATGAGATCAACGGGATTGCCAGTCCATACAACACGCGCGTCAATCCCGGTCTGCCCCCTGGTCCGATCGCCAGCCCCGGCCTGGCGGCGCTGCGTGCCGCCGCCCGCCCCGACGAATCGGCGCCCTACCTGTATTTTGTCGCGTCCTGCACGAATCCTGGCGCGCACAATTTTGCAGTGACCTTTGAAGAATTTCAGCGCTTCGAGCGGGAGTATCTGACATGTCCATCGCGTTAGCGGGCGTGATTGGTGATCCGGTGAGCCATAGCCTGTCGCCCTTTCTTCACAACGCGGCGTTTGCGCATCTTGGCATCGCTGCGCGCTACGAACGCTGGCAGACGAGCAGTGCGGAACTGCCAGCGCGAATCGCCTCGTTGCGTGCGCCGCACATCCTGGGCGCCAACGTGACATTACCGCACAAAATTGCTGTCGTGCCGCTCCTGGATCGGCTTGATCCCCAGGCGGCGCAGATCGGCGCAGTCAACACTATTGTGCGTCTTCCCGATGGGCAACTCGAAGGACGCAACACCGACGCGCCCGCCACGATTGCGACGCTGCGGGAGGATGCCGGGTTCGATCCAGTCGGGAAGCGCGTGGTGATCCTGGGAGCGAGCGGCGCGGCTCGCGCCGCAGCGTTTGCGCTGATCGGAGCGCGATCATCTGCGCTGACTGTTATCAATCGCACGCTGGAGCGCGCCGAGGAATTGCTGGCAGACGTGCTCGCCAGCAGCGATGATGACCCCTATCTGCGCGCATTGACGCCCGATGATTCGGACGTTCCCGACGCGATCCGTGCGGCAGACGTGATCATTAATGCTACGTCGCTCGGCTGGCGCCCCGACGAAACCCCGCTGCCGGGGCATCTGATCCCGGCGACGGCGCTGGTGTTCGACATGGTCTATCAGCCGACGCGCCTGCTGCGTGAAGCGGCACAGGCAGGCGCCGCCACGCTCGATGGACGCGGTATGCTGGTACGGCAGGCGGCGCTGTCATTTGAACGCTGGACGGGCGTGCCTGCGCCGCTTGATGTGATGTTCGCCGCGTTTGATCAGGCGCGCACGGCGGCTGAACAGGCGCTATGACCATCTTTCTCGCCACGCTTGTCTCCCTGGCGTTCGGCATTGGTTGAGCCCGTCGAAGCCAACGCCGAACGTGAGATGGCAATGTGTGGTGTAACCAAAGAGACTGCGCTGGCGTGGATATCGTTCTTGTTGCACTGGTCGGGCTGTTGCTCGGCGCCTTGCTGAATCTGGTCATCATTCGCCTGCCGCGCGAGCGAGGGTTCGGCGGCTGGCCCCGCTGCACGCGCTGTGGTCAACGCCTGGCGTGGTGGCAGATCGCACCGCTCTTTGGATGGCTGGCGCAGGGCGGACGCGCCCGCTGCTGCGGTCGTCGCCTTGATGTGCTCTATCCCCTTGTTGATCTTGTGACTGTTGTGACCCTCGTGCTGCTCTACCTTCAGCATCGCCTGAGCATCAGCACGGTGTATAGCGCTGCCGTAGCCGCCGTGCTCATCGTGACGGGCGCCATCGACTGGCAACACCGTCTCATCTACACCCTGCCAACCCTTGGCGCGACACTGGGCGCAGTTGTGGTCGCTTTTGGCGTTCCGTTTCATAGTCTCCTGAACGCACTGGCGGGCGTGTTTGCTGCGGGTATCTTATTTGTCATCTTCTATCTGCTGGCGCGCGCGCTCTTCCCGGCGCACCGTGCACCGTTCGGCCTGGGGGATGTCTACCTCGGCATGTTCATCGGCGCGGCGCTTGGGCTGACGAATCTGGCCGGTGCATTGCTCTATGGTATGCTTCTGGCGGGCGCATTCGCAGCATCACTCGTACTCCTGCGACGCTTTGCCGGGCGCGATGCGCCGCAGTACATCTCCTACGGCACGTTCCTCTGCATTGGCGCACTCATCTACCTGGTGATCTGGGGCCTCGCCGGTCCATCCCCTCTTTTGTGAAAACTTTGTCAAGACTGCCCGCCTGATTTAGTGAACAAATCGTCATTCTACGTCAGTGCATAGTATGATAAGATAGGCAGAGCATTATTTTGAACTCTCATAGAGAACCAGCACCATGCGACAACGGTTGACGGTGTTGATCGCCGTGTTGAGTGTCGCCCTGTCTGCGGCACTTGCTCCGTCCGCTTCATCCGCATATGAGGCGGAGCCTGGCTCCTTCGCCCTTGATCTTTCCGGATATACGCTGTCATTGCCAGGCTATGCTGATACCCGGCAGCCGCTCACTGTGATGCTCGAATTGAGCGCAGCCAGCCCATCGATGCCGTCAGCTGGCGTCAGCAATCCCCAAACCGACGATGCACAGGCGCAGGCGCTCCAACAACTACTGGCGGCGGCGAACGTCCCTGTGTTGTTCCAGACGCGCACGGCATACCGTGGCATCGCCGTGGCCGCCACCCGCGATCAACTCTCCATGCTTCGCAGTTTGCCAGGCGTCGCCGACGTCCGTATCATTCCCCCCAAGGAGCGCTCAACTGCGCGCGCCATCTCGTTCATCGGCGCGCCGCAATTCTGGAGCGCTGCAGGTCATCTGACCGGCGCTGGCGTGCGCATTGGCATTATCGACAGCGGTATCGACTACACCCACGCGACGTTTGGCGGTCCCGGCGCGTCGGAGGCATTCCGTAGCAATCATCCGGCAATCATTGAACCTGGAACGTTTCCAACCGAAAAGGTCATTGCCGGCTACGATTTTGTCGGCGATGCGTATGATGCGTCGGGGCGGTTTGGTTCGCCGCTTCCGGTTCCCGATCCCGATCCGCTTGATTGCGCCGGAGAAGGCGCTGATGCGGCGCGGCGCATCAGCGGCGGGCATGGCACGCACGTGGCGGGCATCGCCGCCGGGTATGGCGTCGATGCGTCGGGCAGAACCTATCGTGGACCGTATGTGGGAAGCGTAACGTTTGAGCATTTCCTGGTCGCACCAGGCGTCGCTCCGGGCGCAACGCTTGTAGCTCTGAAAATCTTCGGCTGTCGCGGCACGACGACGTTCCTTACTCGCGCCATCGATTACGCAATTGACCCGAATGGCGACGGCAACACGGATGATCGTCTGGTCGATGTGTTGAACATCTCTCTTGGCTCTCCGTTCGGCAGCGAAGCTGATCCGGATGTCGTCGCGGTCAACCGGGCGGTTGAGGCTGGCATCGTGGTCGTAGTTGCGGCAGGCGATGCCGGCAATACCTTCTACAGCATCAGTTCTCCCGCATCCGCCACGCAGGCCATTGCCGTCGGCGCGTCGGTTGATGCCGGGCGCGATCCCTCGCTTCCGCCCGATAGCCTCGACGCGCTGACTTCACGCGGTCCGCAGCGCGCCAGAGTCCTCAAACCTGACCTAGTTGCGCCTGGAGTGGCAATTCGTTCGGCAGCCGCCGGGTCCGGCGCAGCTGCGCAGTCTCTCAGCGGCGCCTCAATCGCTACGCCGCAGGTGGCAGGTGCTGCGGCGCTTCTGCGTCAACTCCATCCTTCCTGGACGCCAGCGCAGATCAAGGCGGCGCTGATGAATGCGGCTCGCCCTACACGCGATGCGTCCGGCAACCTGTATCCGCCGTCGCTTACCGGCGCCGGCAGGCTTGATGTATCGACCCTGTTCGCCTATGATGTGCTGGCGTTCGATGCAGACAACCCTGCGGCGGTTGCGCTGTCATTTGGCGCGCCGTGGGTCAGCCAGCCGCGCCAGTTTCAGAAGACGTTGCGCATCACCAATACCGGCGCTCATACACGCACTCTGCGCCTTGATCCAATCGTGGCTGCCGAGGAACAGGGGGTTCAGATCGAAGCGCCGTCAGGACCGTATGCGTTACCACCGGGGCAAATGATCGATGTGCCGGTCAACGTTTCTGTCAATCCTTCCGCGCTCGACTTTACGCGGGACGCAACGACGCCGCAGCAGCAGTTCGGCGACCCGCCCCTCTTTGAGCGCTACTATATGGCAGAACACAGTGGCGTGATCGAAATCCGCAGCACGCTTGACGCTCGTCTCCGTGCAGCGCACGCCGCGGACTTTGAAGAGATGACGGTCTCTATCGATGGACAACTGCTGGACCCGTTGCTCAGGCATGGCACTGTCGGCGCATACCGCATATTCCGTCCTGGACGCTATACGGTGCGCGTGACGTCGCCAGGCGTCTCACTTCAGCGTTATCAAGAAGTATGCGGGTATGAGTTTTCAGCGACGCGCGCCGCTTCGCCAGGCGTCTCGCCTCAGCATCCGCATCTGATTGCGATGCATGACATCGAGGTTGTTGATGGACGCGATTACACGGTGGTGATCTATGGCACTCTCTGCCGTCCGCAGATCGCGCTGGTTGACGATACCCCTACACTGATCTCGCCCGGCAAGGCAGTGCTTCATGCGTTCAATGGCGATCCGCTGCTTGATGGTTCCGCCGTCGACGTCTATCTGAACGCCACCCGCGTCATTACCGGCTTGTCGGTCGGTTCGGTCAGTTCGTTTGTGACTGTGGACCCCGGCGTATACGAGGTGCGCTTCTTCCGGGCGGGGAGCTCGCCGACGAGCACGAATCCGGCATCAGTCGTGCGAGTTGCTATCAGTGCTGGCGAGGTCATTCTGGCATTTGGCGGCGGTTGCTCTCTGGAAGAGTTTCGCGGTTTTGTGGGGCGCGGATGGCCCATCAACCGGCAGACCACGCGCGTTCCTTTCCAGATCGTGCCGAAATCCGCTTCAAATATCAGTGCGGCACAATCTGAGCTGGCAGTCCCGCCCGACGCAGCGACGTTCAGCATTCCGCTGCGCAACACTGGTGCACGCAATCAATTGTCGTCGCCGCGCGGTTCGCAAACGCCATTGGTGAGCGCCTATGAACTCGCGCCAGAAGGTCGCAGTCCGCAGATCGCCGGGCTGGCGCCCAACCTGCGTCCCGCTGATATCCGTTACGTCGGAGTGACCAGCAGTTACCTGGCGCGCGGTTGGGAGGGCGCCAATACGGTCATCTTCTTTGGTCTGGCGGGGTATGCCGCATGGGCAACGCCAAATGAAGTGCAGTATCGCGTCTATATCAGTACAACTGGTCCTGGCGGATCAGGCCCGCCGGATGATATTCCTGAGTTCGTGCTGGTCAATACGAGTCTTGGCGCCGTGCTCCCTGTGAGCGGCACTAGTGGGTTCACCCGCCCTGATGATGTATTCCGCACCATTCTGTATCGCGTACAACCAGACGGTACACTGACGGTGTCGCGTCTGACGGATTGGAACTTTATTCCTCCGCCGTCATTTGCCCCCTTGCTCGACAGTGCACCGTTTGACACGTCGGTTATGGCATTGACGACAACGGCAGGGTTTCTGGACCTTTCTTCCGCAACACCGGTTTTTCGATACTATGTCGAAACCTACGCGCGCGACGCGGGCGAATTTACCAGTCGAGTCGACCGTGTGCCCGCCAGCGGCGTCATCACCTATGATCTCCGCTCACCAGCCGTTGCGCCGATTAACACTCTGCCCGAAACGGGCGTCATTCGGTCTGGAGTGCCGACTCCTTTTTTCTTCGGGGTTGATGGCGCGCAAATTACTGGCGTGGTCAATCAGGGTGTGCTGGCATCGCGCCGCACGCAGGAAGTTCTATTGCTCCATCACCACAACCCTATCAACGCTCAGGCTGAAGTGGTGACGCTGCAAAGCAACCATCCGCCAGTCACTGCGTCGCCTGTGCCTTATCGCCTCTACCTGCCGATGGTGGCAACGCCGTGAAGGGGATGACCGTCGCCCGCACAACTAATTAGTCTGTACATTAAGTTTTCCGGTGACTTACCGTTTGGGTGCGGCAAAGCATCCGTCTCGTCCTGATGACATGTGACCTTCGCCGCGCTCAAGGTCGCAAAAAGTCAGAAAACTTCGTCTACTGACTACTAGTGGACGTTGAATAACTATTCCGCTACCTGCCCACCCGCCCGGCGCCTAAAGTCGCGGGCTACGGTTGCGAAGCCCGCCTGCGCGGGCTATATCCGGCGATACCCGGCCAGCCATCTGCTCCGTGGTTCGCCTTTCTACGGCGGCAGCACATCAACGCACAGCGCAGGCGTTCCTGACGCAGTTGTGCCAATTTCCTGCACCGTCACCTCCCAGCGGATATTGCAGCGGGCATCGCTGCTAGGCGGCGGCGCCGAAAGGAAGACCCCGCTTATCTGGAGTTGCATACTTTGTCCAGGCATCAGGACGACGCTCCCTGTCCATGTTACGTCTACGGTAACTGCACCAATGCTACATGAGCCTCCTTGCGGACTGTTGCAGGCGCCAATGAAAAATCGAGGCGGATCTGTTGAATTACCTGTTTCAAATGTGTCTTCGATCCGGGTAACCGTCACATTTGTTGTGCCTGTATTAGCTACCTCGATAGTCCACGTCAGCGGATCACCGACCCGAACAGAAGTGCTGGAGGCGCTCTTCGTCACCGGAACATTCGGAACTGGCGTCGGTGTGAATGTAGGCGTCAGCGTCGGCGTCGATGTAAACGTGGGCGTCGGCGTTGGTGTCGGCGTCAACGTAGGCGTCAGCGTCGGCGTCGATGTAAACGTGGGCGTCGGCGTTGGCGTCGGCGTCAACGTAGGCGTCAGCGTCAGCGTCGGCGTGACCGTAGGCGTCGGTGTAAGCGTGGGCGCTGGCGTAAACGTGGGCGTGAACGAGGGCGTTGGTGTAGGCGTGGGCGCTGGCGTAAACGTGAACGTTGGCGTCGGCGTGACCGTTGGCGTCGGTGTTGGCGTTGACGTTGGCGGAGCCAACGTTGGTGGAACCGGCGTATCGGTTGGCTGCGGCGTGGGTGTATTGGTTGGAACCGATGTCGGTGTCTCAGTCGGGATGACCGGCGTAAACGTCGCCGTCGGCGGCTGCGGTGTGGGTGACGCCGGACGCGGTGTGTTGGTCGGT